>JAICZO010000037.1 GCA_029057255.1 Muribaculaceae bacterium
CGTATCTCGCGCTCGCTTACCCGCCAGGATATTCAGACCATATTCGACACCGTCGGTTCTTTCCTCGCCGGAGGCTATGACATCGTCATGGGCATCTTCAACTGGTTCATCGTCCTGCTGTATGTGGTCTTCATAATGCTTGACTACGAGCGCCTTCTCAAAGGCTTCCGCCGCCTCATTCCGCCCAAATACCGTGCCACGACATTCAGCATCGCCGGGAATATCAAGGACTCGATGAACCACTACTTCCGCGGTCAGGCTCTCGTGGCGTCGATTGTCGGCGTGCTGTTCTGCATCGGTTTCTCGATCATAGGTCTGCCTATGGCCATAGTCCTCGGACTCTTTATCGGCGTGCTCAATATGGTGCCCTATCTGCAGCTAATCTCGCTCGTGCCGACGACAATACTGTGCCTTGTCTACTCGGTCGACGGCGGGGTGGACTTCTGGCATATATGGTGGGCCTCGATGGCCGTCTATGTCATAGTGCAGTGTATCCAGGACCTCTTCCTCACGCCCAAAATCATGGGCAAGGCTATGGGTCTGAACCCCGCCATCATACTCCTCTCCCTGTCGGTGTGGGGTACGCTCCTTGGCTTCATAGGCCTGATTATAGCACTGCCGCTGACAACACTTCTGCTTGCATACTACGACATATATATCACCAACCGGGAGGACGGAGAGACTCCCGCTGAACATGAAGGCGACAGCGACGCCCTCAAAAAAATGATTGAATCACCTGAAGACTGAAAATGAAATCATCACGATTATTAGTACGAATCAGCTTAGTGCTTTTTTGCCTTGCCATCGGAGCGTTTCTGATTGGCAGGTACTATATTTTTGCAGCATATGAATACGAGCCGGTGCGCGTCGAGATACCCGCAGGCTCGACCTCGCAGGATGTCAACACCATCATGAAGGACGCTCTCGGCAAGAGCTTCGGCGGCAAAGTGGCGCTGCTGTGGAGCCTGCAGGGCGGCAGCCCCGAAGGCTCGCGCGGCTCATATCTGGTGAACCCCGGCGACAACGCCCTGCGTGTGGCACGCACCATAGCCAAGGGCCGTCAGACTCCCGTCAGGTTCACGTTCAACAATATGCGCCTCTACACCGAGCTTGCCGCCAAGGCCGGCAATGTCTTCGAGTTTGACTCGCTCGCTTTCATGGAGGCTTCGCGCAACACCCTGTCGGCCAAAGGATATACCCCCGAGGAGTACTCAGCCGCAGTGCTCCCCGACACATACGAGTTTTACTGGACCGACAAGCCCATCGACGTCATCGAGAGAATCTCGCAGCATCGCGACCGCTTCTGGAACAGCAGCCGGCGCGACAAGGCAAAGGCTCTCGGCCTGACACCCGAGCAGGTACACATCATAGCGTCGATAGCCGAGGAAGAGTCCAACCGTCTCGACGAGCGTCCGAAGGTCGCAAGGCTGTATATCAACCGCCTCGACAAGGGCATGGCGCTGCAGGCCGACCCGACCCTCAAGTTCGCATCCAAGAACTTCGGCGTAAGGCGCATCACACACAAGATGCGCGACATCGACTCGCCCTACAATACCTACAGCCGCCCCGGCCTGCCCCCCGGCCCGATACGCATCGCCGAGGCTGCCACCATCGACGGCGTGCTCGACAGCCCCAGGCATGACTATGTCTTCATGTGTGCCCGCAGCGACTTCTCAGGCTACCATGACTTTGCCCGCACCTACGACGAGCACCGCATAAATGCGGCCCGCTATCACCGCGCCCTCGACGCAAGAGGCATAAAATGACGCCGATATTTGGCGGAGACAAAAAAAAATCGTAAATTTGCAGGCCATTACGAAAGAACGCCTTACCAGCGTTGAAATAAGTAACTGATTAATACGTATTAAAGAGATAAAGCAATGAAAAAAGACATTCATCCCTCCAACTATCGCGAAGTTGTGTTCAAAGATATGTCGAACGACGAAATCTTCATCACACGCTCGACAGTAGCCACACGCGAAACCATTGAGGTCGATGGCGTTACCTATCCCCTGGTGAAGCTTGAAATCACCAGCTCGTCGCACCCCTTCTTCACCGGCAAGCAGAAGCTCGTCGACACCGCAGGCCGCGTAGACAAGTTCATGAGCCGCTACGCTGTTCGCAACAAGAAGTAAGACGCCTCCCTCGCACAGCATTCCCGTCTGAAGCGCAAGGACGGGCGTGAATGTAAGAGATAACAAATCCGGTCGGAAGTCAGCATGGCTTCCGGCCGGATTTGCTTATATCGGCCGAATTGCGTACCTTCGCAATCATGAAAAAAGCGTTATTAACAATACTTATCGCTGCCGCCGCAGTCCTGACGGCGGTGACTGCCGACGGTCGTGCGCCCCGACGCGAGTTCCGCGGAGCATGGCTGCACACCGTTTTCCAGGGGCAGTATAAGAGTCAGGGCACCGAGCGCAACAAGGCATATCTCTGCAATCAGCTTGACAGCCTCAAGGCTTTGGGTGTCAATGCCGTCATATTCCAGGTGCGGCCGCAGGCCGATGCCTTCTACCGCAGCGAGCTTGAGCCGTGGAGCTGCTACCTCACCGACGGCGGCAAGGCTCCGGTGCCTTTCTGGGATCCGCTTGAGTTTATGGTCGAGCAGACACATGCGCGCGGCATGGAGCTGCACGCGTGGCTCAACCCCTATAGGGTGACGTCCAACAAGCGCCAGGCGTCGTCGCTGCCGCGCGGACATATATACCACAAGCACCCCGAGCGCTTTGTGCGCTATGCCGACGGCAAGCTCTACTTCGACCCCGGACTGCCCGAGAACCGTGAGTTCATATGCAAGGTGGTGGAGGATATAGTGAGCCGCTACGATGTCGACGCCATTCATTTCGACGACTATTTCTACCCCTATCCCGTCGCCGGCAAGGACTTCCCCGACAGCGGCTCCTATGCCAAGTACGGCAAGGGGATGAAGCGCGACGACTGGCGACGACGCAATGTCGACATGCTGATTGAGGACGTGCATACTGTCATAAAGTCGCTCAAGCCCTGGGTGCGTTTCGGCATAAGCCCATTCGGAATATACCGCAACAAGAAGACTGACCCGCGCGGAAGCGACACCAACGGCCTGCAGAACTATGACGCGCTCTATGCCGACGTGCTCCTGTGGGAGCGCGAGGGCTGGATCGACTATCTGGTGCCGCAGCTCTACTGGGAGCTTGAGCACAAGGCGGCATCCTATCTCGTGCTGGTCGACTGGTGGAACCGCAACGCCGGCGTCGCCCGACATCTGTATATAGGCCAGGATGTGGCCAGGTCGATGTCGAAACCCGACCTTGCCCCGTCGGCAGAGCGCAGCCAGCTGCGCCGCAAGGTAGAGCTGACGCGCGACGCCGAGAACATTCAGGGCAACTGCTGGTGGCCGGGCTACGATCTGACCCGCAACGTGGGCGGCGTGGCCGACTCGCTGGTGGCGTCGGTGCAGGCAACCCCGGCATTAGTGCCCGCATATCCGTGGATATCGTCGGAGTGTCCCGCTCCCGTGACCGGCATCAGGCCCGGAGCCGGCAACTCCTTCTCGTGGAAGCGCCCCGAGCCGAAGGGCGCGACGTCGGATGTGGTGCGTTATGCCGTCTACCGCTTTGAGTCGCGCGGCGAGATTGACCTCGATGCCGAGGGCGCTCTTGTCGCAGTGACACCCGAGCCGGCCTTCACGGCTGACCGCCCGGGCGTATACGTGGTGACCGCGCTCGACCGCGTCAATAACGAATCGGAGCCATCGGCCCCTGTATATATCCGATAGCCGCCATGATTTCTGTCATCGTACCTGTACATAACGACGCCGCATACCTGCCCGACTGCGTCGAGAGCATCCTCGGGCAGACGTCGGTCGAGGTCGAGCTGATACTTGTCGACGATGCCTCGGCCGATGCCTCGGCCGACATGTGCAGGGCGTATGCAGCCTCGCACAGTCAGGTACGGACGGTGCGCACCGCCGGTGTCGGAGTGTCGCAGGCGCGCAATATAGGACTTGCGATGGCGTCGGGCAGCTACATCGCATTCGCCGATGCCGACGACTGCTACATGCCCGGCGCGCTGTCGGCCATGCTCGGCATCATGGAGTCGGCCGAGGGCTGCGATATAGTAGTGTCGCAGTTTGCCCGCCGCCGCGATGATGCCACGCCGCCGCGGCATACGGCCTTGCTCTCTCCAGAGGAGGCTATAGAGGCGACGCTCTATCAGCGGCCGCTGCAGCATCCGTCGGCCTGGGCAAAGCTATATCGCCGACGCGTCATCGAGGAGTGCCCCGAGCCGTTTGTGGCGGGGCGCAGGTACGAGGACCTCGAGTCGTGTCCGCGCCTGTATGCCGCCGCCCGTGCGATAGCGGTGACCGATGCGCGGCTATACTATTACCGCCCGAACATGTCGAGCTTCATCAATACATGGAGTCCGGCCCGTGCCGACGCCCTGTGGGCTGTTGACTCTATCCGCGAGTTTGTCGGCCGGTGCTATCCCGCTCTTGCCGCCGCAGCCTTGTCGCGCAGCTTCAGCGCTTACTTCAATGTGTTCAATCTGGCGTCAGCTGCCGGCCGCGACGAACTTGTCGGGCGCTGCCGCCGCTTCATCACCGCACACCGCCGCGCCATACTTGCCGACCCGTGCGTGAGGCTCAAAAACAAGGCCGGAGCAATACTGTCGTATTTCCCCGGCCTCGGTGTGCTTTCGCGCTTCTATCAGTCGCGGCTGTGCAGGTAGGTCTGTGCGGCTCCCACGAATAAGGCTCCGCCGACGATGTTGCCTACTGTCGCCGGCAGTATATTGCTCATCAGCATCTGAGCGATGCTGATGTCAGCGCCCTGCATCATGGCCAGAGGCAGGAAGAACATGTTGGCCACGCAGTGCTCGAAGCCCAGGGCGACGAATGCCATCACGGGGACTTCGCAGGCGAGCAGCTTCTCGCCCAGACGTCGGCCGCTGAGCGCCAGCCATACGGCCAGACATACACACCAGTTGGCGCCGATGGCCTTGAGGAAGACCACACCGGCCGATGCCGATGTCTTGGCGGCGGCTATCGACGCTACCGCTTCGGCGTAGGGAGCCTTGGCTGTCAGCCCGGTGAGATAGACAAGGAAATATGCGAGCAGGAGCGAGCCGACGAAGTTGCCCGCCCACACTATGCACCAGTTGCGCAGTATGGCGCCTGCGCCGAGCTTGCGCTTCATGAGCGGCGGGATGAGCAGCGCGTTGTTGCCGGTGAAGAGATCGGCTCCGAGAGCCACTACGAGCATAAGGCCGATAGGGAAGACAAGACCGCTGAGCAGCCTCTGCAGACCCGGGTTGGCGGCGCTGAGGCCCGGGAAACCGTAGCCTATTATTATCGACAGCACGCCGCCTAATGCGATATATGCTCCGGCAAGTATGCTGCCTGTTACGAGTTTTGAGAGGGGTCGGCCTGTGGCCTTGGCAAGCCCGGCGTCGTGGGCTGCGGTCAGAGTGTCGGATGGCGATCTGAGTGGCATCTTTTTACCTTAGTTATGCAATATGATTGAATAGGGTCGGATGAGGAGAGCCAAGAAAAAACGCACGGCCGAGGCTGTGCGTCATGTCGATATGCGTTTTATCTCTCGCGCAGACGCCTGTGGTGGCGTACGAGAGTGCGTGTGAACTTCTTCTCGGCGCTTCTGAGCCTGAGCAGCTGGCGGGGTGTGAGCAGTTCTCTGAACTTGTCGTAGTACTCCATCTCGAGCTTACCCTCTTTCTGCTTCTGCGCGTATATCGCAGCCGCTGCTGCCTCAAGCTCCGTATCCGAAGCCTCGGCATCGGCCTCGGTGCGTCGCTCGAGCTCGCGGGTTTCGAGGTTGATTTGCAGCAGTTTGGAGTCCAACTCGTCGTATATGGGGAAGAAATCCCGCTGCTGTTCCTTTGTGAGGTCAAGCTCTTTGGCGAGCACATCGTGCTTGTAAGCCTTCATTTCGCAGAGAGCTTTCTCACGGTCGATGTCGTTGAGGGGTGCGTTGTTCTGCGCAGCCATCCCTGCCGAGACCCACAGCATGCCGAGGGTCAGTATCGCTGCTATTTTTCGTGCCGGTATCATAGTGTTACTGAGGGAGGATATAGTCTCCGCTGATGTCTGAGTCGGAGTCTGTTATAACGTCAAGAACGATATTGTCGTCAACGGTGCTGTCGTCCATCATTTCATCCACGATGTCCCATGAGTTGATGTCATCGTAGACATAGTCCATCACGAGGTCGTCGCTTGCAAGAGCCTTTGCGAGAACGGCGTTCTCGGATATAGGTCTCAGTTTGCCCGAGTCGGTCACTGAT
>JAICZO010000370.1 GCA_029057255.1 Muribaculaceae bacterium
CTTGACGACATATGAGCCTCGCTGACTCCAGTGCTTGTCGCCCGTGTCTCCGTTGTTGGGGTTGGCATAGCGGATATTATAGTTTGCGAAATTGTGTATTTCCCCTTCGGCGCCGAAGGCGGCCAGGGCAGCACCCGCCGCTATTGCGGCAAGTGCTGTCAGTCGGTTTAAGAGATTCATCATTGTGATTTACGATGAGAATTGTTCAAGATCAAATAGCAATTTTAGCGCTTTTGCCGTCGGCATAGAGTATATATATGCCCGAGGCAAGGCCGTTGAGGTCCAGTACACTTCCGGCCGATGCCACGTCGGCCGACACCTTGCGGCCGCTGAGGTCGTATACCGCAACCGCACCTTCGACACCCTCGACGGCGAAGCGTTTCGCACCGAGGGCGAGGACTGCGAATCTGTCGGCGGCAGCGGCGTCGGCTATGCCGGTGGTGATGAAGTTCGAAACATCGAAGGCACCCGGTACGGTCATTGCCGTACGCTTGTTGCCGGCCTGGTCGAGCGTGACGTCGAGCTGAGCGGGGAGGTTCCACTCGTCAGCCTTGGCGGCGATGTCGTCAACGGGCACTGTGCGGTAGCTCTCGAGCGGTACTATCACCCTCGAGTACCCGAAGTCGGTGTAGCTGTTCTCGCCGAAGACAGATGCTATGGTATGCGCCATATTGATGTTGTCGGTGTCGTGGAACTTGCCCGTCTCACTATTGTTGGTGACCGATGTCCATATATTGTGTCCGCCCGAGTGGAACTCGTTGGAGGCAGCCTGGATGAACACGTGGGCAAAGGAGTTAGTGCCGTTGTCGGCCTTGCCTTCGTCCTCGTTCACGACGATGTCGGCCATTGAGTGGAAGCGTGCGCCAGTGCCGACAGAAATAACGGCACCGCTGTAGCGTGTGGCGAAATTGCAGGTGTTGTCGAACCATGTGTTGAACATCGAGTAGAACGTCGTGTTGCCGCCGGCGCGTATACCTGCGCCTGCACAGTAGATGTGCGAGCCGGTGATGGTGTTGTTGGCCATATAGAGAGTGCCGCCGTTGTCGGCAAGAGCCAACGCGCCGCCGTACTGGGGATTGTTTGCCGTGGCCTCGTTGTCGGAGAACTCGCAGCGGGCTACGATAGTCTTGCCGTTGTCGCGCATGTGGAGAGCCACGCCTGCGTTGGTGCCCTTGTTGTCGCGGAAGATGCAGTCGTGGATATAGGCCTCGGCTCCGACAAGAGTGACGGCGCCGCCGCCCGTATTGCGGTTGTTGTTGACGATTCTGAGATGATCAAGTTCGGCAAAGGCCTTGTTGCCGTAAATGGCCGATCCGGCATAGCTTGACGCGCCGGTGTAGACGGCGTCGCTGACGGTCAGACCGGCAAGTACCGCCGGGTTCGTGGCCGAGGAGTAGGGGCTGAGGGTGATGAACGGACTTGCACCGTTGTCGCCGATGCCGTCGCCGTCAATGTCTGCTGTGAGTACGGTCTCGAAGGGCGAGGGATATGATATTGCGGTTTCCACGCCCGAGCACTCCTCGCTGTAGCCACCCTTGACGGAGACACCGGCGGGGATGTAAAGTCCTGTCGCGGGATAGACTCCGGCCTTGAGATATGCCGAGTGTCCGGCCCGGAGATTGCGCAGAGCATAGGGCAGACAGTCGGCAGGCATGGCGTCGTCCCATGACGAGCCGTCCATTGTGCCGTCGCCCTCGGGGCTGAAGAAGAGGTCGGACGACGCGAACGCCATGCCCTTGCTGTCGTATGCGCCGGGGACGGTCATCGCGGAGCGCTTTCTGCCCGTCTGGTCAAGGAG
>JAICZO010000371.1 GCA_029057255.1 Muribaculaceae bacterium
TAAATATTTGGAAAATAGTAATTTTGGGCAAGTGCGTGGTCCTCAGCGTGTTATGACGCGCGGCGGCTCCGGAGGGAGGCGCCGCGCTTGTCTCGGACTGTTAAGCTCTGTATTTCAGCGCATTAAAGTGGTTGTGCGGGGTGCCGTGAGTCGGCCCGGCTGCCATTCCAAACACTCTACAGCGCACGGGAAGGCACATTTGTGTTAAAAATAAAGTTTTCAACTATTTGTAATTATTTCAAATAAGCGCGCGGCGCTTTCAGTCGAGTTTTTCCATCACAATCATATCGATGGCCGCATGGTTGGTGTCCATGTTCATGTTTGTGTTCTCGGGGCGGAGTTCGATGGCGATGACATTCCTGCCGGCCTTGAGCTGTGCGTGCACATAGTTGGATATGCCCCAGTCGTACCAGTTTGCCACACCTCTGTGAGGCATGACTGTGATGCCTGCGCGCTTGCCGTTGACGACCAATGTGCGTATGGCGCATTTATTCTCGGTGTTGACAGGGCCGTTGCCGTTTGCATATCGCAGTGCGATGGCGTAGTTGCCTGCCTCGGGTACGTCGACGGTGACTTCGAGGGGCTTGCTGCAGCGGTCGAGTTCGATGAAGCCGCTGCCGGTATAGCCTTTGACTGCTTCCGACGGTCTGTACGATATTTCGGGAGAGCTAAGCTCTGTCACCTCGCCGGGCATCTGCACCGCGATGACGGGGCGTGTGCTGCGAGGCTCGGAGGCGAAGCTCTCGACGCCGTCGGTCGATACGCCGATGACCTGATACTCGCCCGGCACTGATACGTCGAACGATGTCTCGCGGGTTTTGGCCACGGGCACGCCGTCGCGCAGCACCGTGTAGTGGCCTATATACTCGATCGGGTTCCAGTTGAGGCGGCCGTCGGCAATCCATGTAATCGGTGTCAGCGGAGCCTTGACGTTGGCCGTGTGGTTGACCTTCATCGGGGCGGGCTTGCGGTCGTCCATGGTTATGACGATTCTGTTGTCGCCCTTGATTGTGGCGGGGATGAAGGGCTTGTGCTCCTTGCCGTTGAGGGTGAACGACTTTATTTCGCTGCCGAAGCCTCGGACTGTTATCGACAGGTTGGCGTTGCGGTAGCGGAAGTTGTCGAGGGTGCGCTCGCCCGCCAGAGCCTCGGGCACGAAGGGGCGGAAGG
>JAICZO010000372.1 GCA_029057255.1 Muribaculaceae bacterium
TCGATTATTCCGGCATCGCTGCGACGTTTACGGAAATCTTCCACCATACTCCAGATGGCCTTGCGTTGTTTGGGAGATACCGCTTTTCCGCGACCTATTCGAGAAACCTTTCTATAGTCAGCTTCTGACTTGATATTGTTGAAGGCTATGATGTCGGCATATTCTGAAGCGAGGAAGTCTGCCGAGAATTCCGACAGATTGTCTTCTGCCACATTGCGCCACACCGCTTTCACTGCATCATAATCGAGATTGACGCTGACCCTGTCAAGGAGTCCGAATTGCTTGCCGAGTTCGATAGCCACTGCATCAATGTTATCTACGACAGCTGCTTCCATATTTACGCCCAGAGGTGTAAGGCGCTCTCTGATATTGTCGACAAGAGTGGTCGTATACGACGTGAACAGCACCGATTTATTAGTCGCATTCTCGCAGAGTTTCTTCAGTCGGTGGAGGGCTGCAACGGTTTTTCCGGTACCACCGCCGCCTGTCACCTTTACAGTCCCCTTAAAGTTGGACTCCACAAGAATGCGCTGCGACGGATGCAGGAATATCTGCCATTTTTGTATATCTCCGTCGATAATCTCTTCAAGGTCATTATCTCCTGATATTTCAACAAAACGACATTTATTGTTAGCGCTGTCTCGTTCGTCAGCTTTGCCCGCCTCGATATCATCAATTATTTCGTTGATTGTCATGTCGCCATCCAGCAGGCAGAACAATCGCTCGAAGACATCTTCCGGCAGCAGATATTGCTTTGCGTCGAGGTCGTTCATATCCTTGATGCCATGCACTATCGAGAGCGACTCCTGAGGGACGCCGATGCGGAGCAGCTGCTCATCAGTAATTTGATTAAAGAGACCACACCCGGGTGCTTCGGTGAGCTGCGGCACCTGTGTGCCGGGAATCTCAGCAGCTTCAACAACGGGGACAATCTGAAACGCACTGACGTATTCATTCCAGATGAATTTCTTATTCTTGGCCCAGTCAATAGCTTCGTCGTGATGGTCGATATGAAGCAGACAGAACTCATCGCCCGGCAGAACTCCGATGATGGCACAATACTCATCGTTGACACGGGCGGCACGCAACGACTGATCCTTGAATTGAGTCATTCTTTCAAGGTTTATATTGTGGCTGTAAAGATTCTCCTTAAAACTACGCTGGAAATCTTTAATCAGCAACTGTATTTTTTTAGGCAGGGCAATTATTTCGTCCCAGCAGTTGTCGCTTATAAACAGTCTCATTTCTGTATGATAGCTTTAAGAGTTTCTATATCGTCGGATGCGAGTATGGTGTAGCCTCTTGTTTTCAGAGCGGAGCACGAAGACACATCCTCCGTCACGGCAAATTTATACTCCTCGCTTCCAAGAAGAGCGTCGGCAACTATTGCACCGTGTTCTTCAAGGGCAAAGTATCCGTCAGGATTTATTCGAATTCCGTTTCCATGCAGAAGCGTAATCATCGGATTCAGCTCCTCATTGTCGTATGCTTCGAGGAGTTCGGCAAGCGATGGGTCTGATGCGGCAGGCGTTGGTGCCTCGCCGACAGAATCATCGGAGTATTTGGCATCGCTTCCCAATAGGCCGAAGAGATTCTGCAATCGCCAATAATGATTCCATGTTTCTTTTTCCAGATCCTTATCGACCGAATCCGTGATTACACGATAGCGCATCGCAGTGATAGGTCTTGAAGGAATGGCAACAAGCGTTTTCAGCCATGATGCTTGCATCGGTGCTGACGATGTGAAGAAAAAGTTATCTTTCGTCGGCGCTTCGGTGAACTGATATGCCGGGGACCCGGATGCAAAGTATGCAGCTGTTTCAGAAGCAGAACGCATGCTTCGCTTAAGATCCGTGTTATATTCGACCAATAGTGTCGCGACCTCTTCGGGGTATTTATCGGTATTAAGCAGAACATATATCATGCGCTCGAAAGAGTTCAGACACTCGGCCAGATGAGAATTTCGCCCGTAAATCTGACCGACCATTTGTTTCGTCCGTTCATTGCCCGCACGATAGAGAGAGTCGCTATGCGTCTGGCTCTTGTTTGTCGTGTCTGCCAGATCGAGATCCGCCCACGAGAGCGTCCACGGGATGAATCTGTCGGAGTCGACTACACTGTTTCGCTGCTCTACATCGTGGAAGAAACGCGGAGTGCCGCCCTTTATCGAGGCTCCATGATAGCGATAGCCATCCAGATAAATAGCGAATGGTTTATTGGGTGAGTTGACTTCCGAGATAAGGAAATCAGCTATAGTATAGAACTTCACGCCTTTCGATGAATCAAGCGTATATTGGGGCTGAACCAGCCACTGCCTTGATCCGATTGTCATGGTGTAGAGTTTCGCTCCGAAAACCGTACTTACCTCGAATTTGCCGCCAAGGGCTTCGGCATGTCTTTTCAGCGTTCGTACAAAGCGTTCTTCAAGTTCACTCTCTTCGATACCGCCGCTTGTATTGACACCGCCGAGAGTGCCGTTGACGGTCTCCCATTTATCGCTTTTCTCGATGATGCGTTTGAAGAGTTCTTCAGCTTTTTTTCTGCTCAGCCTCTTTTGCTCGAACTGGTTGCCGTAGGTAAGAATGCAATGGTAGCATCCGTCTTTTCCTGAATGCTGACACTCGCAATCGCGGATTCTTTCGTATGCACATTTGAGCAGACGGGTGAAGTTGTCAGTCTTTACGAGCTTCGCAAGATAACCGGAGCCACCGGGGATAATATCATACATCACCAGATAGTTATCCCACTTACCTGTGGTCATATTCATTTCCCTGTAATCTCGAATCCGGATATGCGAGGGCTCGCCACCGAAGAAGTCGTGCATGCCGAGCATCAGTCCCGCCTTGAACATGGCGACCTGCGCCGCGGTGTCAATCTCTCCTACCGGCAGCAGTACCTTGATAGCCTCGGTCGAGAAACGGCGGTATAGATATACCTCTTCAAAAACATCATCGGCCCTGTCTTCATACTCCTTATCTCTCTGCTTACAGAAGTGATAATGCCATAGGCGCATACGCTTGTTGGCATTGGGCTCCCGCCGAACATCCGCCGGGTCGTTTACCGCCTTGCCACAATGACGACAGATTATGAAGCCATGACGCTGCACATTCTCACGCCCGTTTATATTGAGGTTCTGGGCCGTCATTATCCGGGCATCGCCGAGATTTACGTCAGTCAGTTCCACATTCTTGACATACTGAATGCCGAAGGGAATTTCGGTCATGGCGTATGACACCGCATTGTCTTCATGAAATATAAAATGATTGCTCATGCGGTAGAAGTGGCTGTCGCGGTCGTCCTTGCGGTCATCAGCCATTGCATCCCTGCGGTGCATCCAGCTTCGCACCGATTCCAGGCGGACAAACTTATGCACATTGGACGCGGCACCAAAGGTCTGACTGCCACACTTGGGGCAGGTATTGGCATGGGCGGGATGTTCATCCTCCATATAATCACAGTCCGAGCAGAATCGTTTTTCACCGACTGCATCAGTATCGTTCCAGTCGGTGGTGACAAGACCATCCACTTCAAGACGGTAGTGTCGGGCGAAGAACACATTGCCCGGAGCCAGTTCCTTTATGCCCTGCGAGGCCGGTCGGACCACTTCGAACTCATCGAGTATAGGCTCCCCTCCTTCATTATCGGCACGCACTGTGGCGCTGAGTTTTACTCCGGTCTCCGGGAAGGCATAGTTAGGCAGGAGACCCGAATCTGTCATGAATTCGAGCACGGTCATATCATCGATGGCGTCACGACGGCGTCGGAGCAGGGCTCTCTGCCGTGTCAGCTCTTTGTATTCGGGGTCTGTTTTAGCGAGACGGCTGGAGTCTATTTCCTGACAGATATGATTAATATCCGCGTTGATGCCTCGATACTCTTTATTGAGACGTTCGAATGCTTTCTCAACGGTATTGAAGTATAGGCCCGCCGAAAAACTATTGAACAGTTCCGGCAGGATTATATCCTTTACATCTCCATCATACTGCGATGCAAACCG
>JAICZO010000373.1 GCA_029057255.1 Muribaculaceae bacterium
GGCATACATATATGTATTGTAGAGCGAGGGCGAGTTGGCGCCGAGGGCAAGCGCTCCGGCACCGAGCGCTATCACCGATGCAAGCGCCCAGCGGCGGAGCCGGCGAGTGCGGATGGCGTCGACGAGATAGCACACGGCGAGTATGATCATCACCAGGCCGAAGTAGTATGTCATCTGCGGGTGATTGGCGTTGAGTTGAAGCATGGCAAAGAGCGACAGCATGGCGGCGCCCGAGATGTAACGGCCCCGGTACAGCATGACAAGCCCGGCTATCGTCGGCGGTATGTATGTGAGAGCAAGGAACTTCCATATGTGTCCGGCGCCGATGATGATGACGAAGTAGCTCGAGAATCCCCAGGCTACAGCGCCTATAAGGGCATAATACCACCGCATGCCGAGGGCATAGAGCAGTATCAGGAAGCCGAACATCATCATGAACAGAAGGTTGGATGGCACCGGCAGCCCGAGACCATAGACGGTGTTGAGCCATGTGAAAAGGCTGTTGGACGGGTACGAGGGCGAAATCTGGAAGGTAGGCATGCCGCTGAACAGGGCGTTGGTCCAGAGCGCCTTCTCTCCGGTCTCCTGCTGGAAGAGCTCGGCCTCACGGCCGTTTGCCGCGCCCTGCTGCATGTCGGGCTGGCGCAGGCTGTTGCCCTCGAAGTTGTCGGGGTAGAAAAAGGCGACAGCAATGACGGCCATCACCACCACCGACACGAAAAATCCCCACACCTGCGGGCGGGACAGATATTCCTTGATTTTATTCATAATGTTCTGTCAGACTTATATTCGTTTGAGAGTGACGTATTTGCACGCCGGTTCTGTTTCGGGTATCTCTATCGACACGACCCTGAAGCTCTCCAGGGGTATGACCGGGAAGAAGGTGTCGGGGTTCTCGCCGCAGGCATCGACCACGGTCAGCAGCAGCGTGTCGGCCAGGGGCAGCGACGCCTCGTAGAGCTGTGCCCCGCCGATGACAAAGGTGTCGTCGGAGGCACATGCGGCGAGAGCCTCGTCGAGGCTGTCGAAAACTTCGGCGCCCGGAGCCTGATAGCCCGGGGTGCGTGACACCACGATGTTGCGGCGGTCAGGCAGAGCGCCCTTGGGGAGCGACTCGAAGGTCTTGCGACCCATGACGACGGTATGCCCTGTGGTGAGAGCCTTGAACCGGCGCAGGTCGGCGCGGATATTGAACAGCAGACCGCCGTCACGCCCTATGGCGCCGTTTCGGTCGATGGCAACTATAATCTTCATCAGCTTAAGTCATTTAAAGCTTCCGACTGCGCGTATGGTGGACTGCGGGCTGTCGGGGTCGTTGGTTATTAATGAAATGCGCGCGTTGAGCAAAGCTCCCGGCAGCGCGGCGGGGTCGACGGAGACTGTCACGACGGCAGTCTTGCCGGGCTTGACAGTCTCGCTGTCGCATGTCACGGAGACGCCTGCGTCGGCCGTATAGAGGCGGCGTATCTTCAGCGGCGACTTACCTATATTCTTTATTGTCACAGGCATAGAGACGGGAGCCGAGCCGAGCACGCCGAAGTCGGCCTTCGGATTCTCGAGCCACAGCTTAGGAGCCTTCTCGAGCTGTTTGGGGGAGAGCTTGGAAAAGTCTTCGTTGACCATCGCTATTGCCGGAATCTCGCATGCCACGGGCGCATTGCGGTCAGGACGGATGGCGACTGTGTCGGTGACTATGCCGTAGAGCGGACACTTGGCCGAGTGCATGTAGAAAATGAATGTCATCTGCTCGCCCGGGGGCACCTTCTCGGGAGTGACGTTGACTTCCATATATGGCGGCATCCCTTCGACAACGGGCGCGATGGTATCTGTCGAGCGGTTATAGCCGTCGAGGAAAACCGTGTACAGCTGCCCCTTGACCACATCGCCTATCATGACGGCGCCCTTGGCGAGGCGGAAGTTGTCGCCGCACCCGGCGGGGAAACGCTGCGATACCGACTGCTCCGACCCCACGACGGCCCCCTTGACATAGAGCTTCGTCATAGGCTCGCCGTCGGAGAGCGTCACGCCGACGTACTTGGTGAAGCGTCCCGGACGGCCGGCAGGGTCGTAGGTGACTTTGATTGACGCGGTATCGCCCGGAGCCACCGGCTCCTTGGCGTAGACGGGCGACGTGCAGCCGCACGAGGCGCGGGCGCTGACGATGGCCACAGGCTCGGCTGACGTGTTGACGAAGCGGAACTCGGTGCTGACCGGGCCTACACTCTCGTCGAAAGCGCCGAAGTCGCATGTGGTCTGCAGCCACTGCACCTTGGCCGAGGCGCCAAGCGCCATAAGAGATATAATAGCGAATAAAAATGCTTTCATGCCCCAAAATTACGAATTTTTCGCGTAACGGCACAAAAATCAACGCTATTGATATGAGACACATAGCACCCCTGACGCATTGACAGGCGGAGGATGAATTCCCCGGCGGCGGGATTAAGCACTACGGAACGGCCGATGACGGGTATAACTTTGCAGCGTAAACATCAAAAATATAACAATTTATGAGCAATCCTACAACACCGCCCGAATTGCGCTCCGACACCGACGGCACCGACGACGCCGCACTGCTGAGCGCCATCAGCCAAAATGCCGAGTGTGCCCATATCCTTGCCGAAATCGCCTCGGGAGGAGACCCGCGAGAGCTGCTCGCCTCCTTCCTTGCCGAGGATAGCGCCGTCGCCGACGAAGCGCCCGAACCCGAGCCTCAGCCCGAA
>JAICZO010000374.1 GCA_029057255.1 Muribaculaceae bacterium
CCTCTACTCCGGCGAGATGTTCGAGAACATGCGCGACAACACTATGGGCAACACTTCGGAGCGCTACCTGCCATTCCGCCGCGAGCACTTCTCCGAGAAAGAAGTGTACTTCCCCTTCGACGCTAACTTCAACCGCATCGACGAGGGCGGCATGCGCAGCCAGTACATAGGCCAGAACATAACACAGCTGCGACAGTCCATCGACTCCATCGGCCATCAGGTCGACTCTATCGGCAACCGCTACGCCCGCGAGATAATGCTACAGCCATACTTCGGCCTGCGCGCCGTCGCAGCCGACGGCAGCGATGCCTGCTCCGACGCCCCGGCCACACGCCCCTACCCCGAGGTGAAGCTCTCCACACCGCTCGACGTCGACTCGCTGTTCCTCGCCCCCAACCCGTCCTACGCCAAGACATACATCACCCAGGCGCTGGCCAAGGCCAAAAGGCAGAAACAGGAGTATCTCTACCGCAGCATGATCCTGAGCGAACAAGCCAAGCTGATGCGCCGCCACGACATCGAGATGCAGCGCAAGTTCACGCTGTCGTTCGCCTGCATCATCTTCTTCTTCATCGGCGCCCCGCTGGGAGCCATCATCAAGAAAGGCGGCCTGGGCACACCGCTCATCATATCAGTGCTGCTCTTCATCGTCTACTTCATCATCGACAACACAGGCTACAAGCTCGCCCGCGACGGCAAGCTGCCCGTCTGGGAAGGCATATGGCTCAGCTCGGCCGTGCTGCTGCCCCTGGGCGTCTTCTTCACCTACAAGGCCGTCGGCGACTCGGCGGTATTCAACGTCGACGCCTACCGCAACTTCTTCAACCGCCTCATCGGGCGCACCATGCCCCGCTCGCTCGCGCTCAAGGAAGTGCGCATGACCGACGTCGACCCCGCGACAGCCATGACCATGCTGACCGACTTCCGCACCGCCACCGAGGCCGAGCGCGCGCGTCTGAAGGCTCTCAGCCCTCTGCGACGCCTCACCGACAAAGGACCGTCGCAGGCGCTCCGACAGCCGCTCAACCAGCTTGTCGACTACCTGTCGAACTCGGCCGACATCTACACGATAAACCTCCTCAAC
>JAICZO010000375.1 GCA_029057255.1 Muribaculaceae bacterium
CTCTACGACAACGCGGCCCTGTACGCCTTCCTCAGAAGCAGCAGACGGATATACGATGTTGCTGCTGAGCCATTTGTACATTTCGGCCTCGCCGCCCTGGAATTCGGGCTTCTGTTCTACCATGGCGATCGATACGGGCTGTTCTTCTTCAACCTTGGGGGCTGCGATAACTTCTTCCTTGATGATCACCTTGTTAAGGTCGTTGGTACCTTCAGTGATGTCGACGGCACCTACGGCTGCTTCATTCTCGAGCACGTCTTCCTGGTTCTTGACCTGCTTGTCTTCCTCGATCTTTTCGTCTTCGACGATGAGGAGCTCGGTCACCTGCTGCTGGTTAGCCACTTCTTCAGGAGCAATAATCTCAGGCTCTTCGGGGAGCTGGAAGATTTCTTCTTCTTCCTCTTCGATTATTTCTTCTTCCTCGCTGTCGAACACAGCGATTTACTGCTCTGTTGTGATGGCTATCTGTTCTTCCTCAGGCTTTGAGAATACACCCGAAACCGAGAGGATGAGCAGCGTAAGGATAACGGCTATTGCGATAACTACCCAAACGATAGCTTTTGTGTGGCGAGATATTGAGGACTGACGGAGCGTATACGCGCCGAATTCCTTGTTTTTACCCTCGAATACTATATCGCACCACTCTTTTGAGGTAAGATCTACGTCTTTTGCCATTTTTCTTAGCTTTTTTAAGAGTTAGTAGATGCTTCGGCCGGAGCTGCAGTAGCTGCTGCGACGGCTTTGGCGCGAACTGTAGGACGGATAATTGTCTCGCCACTTACTTTCTCGAAATGACGGAGAAGAATCGTGTCGGTGTGGTTGGGAAGCTCGATGCTGTAACGGGAGATCTGGTTGATGTTCATCTCGTCGATAGCATTGATGAGACCCTCGTAGGTAGTGTTGGGACCGGGCTTGATTACGACAACAGGACGAGTCTTGAGCGAGTCGGAAGCGTTTTTCTTAGCTGCCTTGTCGAATTCTTCCTTCGTAATTTCCTTGTTCTTCCACTGGTTCTTGAGGATTTCGTATTCCTTCATAACCTGTTCGTTCTTCTTGCGGAGAATCTTACGGATACCCTGAGCCTCGTGGTTCATGTTACCGACGAACTGCTCTTTTTTGAGGTAAGCGTTAGTAGAGAACGTTGTGTCGGCGATACCTTCATAATAGTAGATATTGTGA
>JAICZO010000376.1 GCA_029057255.1 Muribaculaceae bacterium
ATCTGCCTGCCTTCGGGTCCGTGGGTGACCGACGAGCATGTCCGCTACATCGTCGAGCAGATCAAGGCGGCGATAGTCTGACAGGCGGTATTATCCGATACTTATGCCGGAGAATCCCATGAATGCCATCGCGAGTATTCCGGCAACGATAAGGGCGATGGGCACACCTTGCATTGACCGTGGTACTTCGGCCAATGCAAGTTGTGTTCTTATACCTGCAAAAAGTATGAGAGCCAGGGCGAATCCGAGCGCCGTGGCGACTGCATAGACGACCGAGTAGAGGAAGCTGAAGTCTTTCTGGGCCACGATGATGGCCACACCGAGCACAGCGCAGTTGGTGGTTATAAGCGGCAGGAACACTCCTAATGCCGCGTATAGTGCCGGAGCGCTTTTTTTCATTATAATCTCGAGCATCTGCACCAGTACGGCGATGACGAGGATGAAGACTATGGTCTGTATGTAGACGAGTCCGAGCGGCAGGAGGACGTAGTGCTGCAGCAGCCATGTCACAGCCGTTGCCACAGCCATAACGAAGGCTACAGCCATGCTCATGCCGAAGGCCGAGTCGAGATTCTTGGATACGCCGATGAAGGGGCAGATGCCGAGGAACTGGGCGAAGACGATGTTGTTGACCAGTATGGCGCTGAATATGATGGCGAGATACGCGAGCATGTCTATCTGTTGCTGTTAAGACGGTTGAACAATGCTATGAGCAGTCCCAGGACGATGAATGCTCCGGGGGCGAGGACAAACAGGAGCGCCCCGAAGTCGGCGCTGTAGAGCTGCATGTTGAATATGGCACCGGTGCCGAGGAGCTCGCGGACGGCTCCTGTCAGTGTCAGTGCCGCGGTGAATCCGAGTCCTATGCCGACGCCGTCGCATGCCGACAGCCATACGCTGTTGCGGGAGGCGAATGCCTCGGCGCGGCCGAGAAGGATGCAGTTGACCACGATGAGCGGTATGAAGATGCCGAGGGCGGAGTAGAGCGACGGGAACCAGGCCTGCATGACCATCTGCACCACTGTCACAAACGATGCTATCACGACGATGAATGCCGGGATGCGCACTTTGTCGGGGATAAGGTGCTTGAGCATGGATATGACGGTGTTGGAGCATATGAGTACCAGCAGTGTGGCCAGTCCCATCGACATGCCTGTCAGGGCCGACGACGTTGTGCCGAGGGTAGGGCACATGCCGAGGATCAGGACGAATGTGGGGTTGCGGCGAATCAGACCGTCGCCTATCACTTGCAGAGCTTTCATCTGTTGATATTTTTATGTTCGGCCGCCGCTTTGCGGGCTTTGTTGAGAGCGTCGAGGAATGCGCGCGAAGTGATTGTCGCGCCTGTGATGGCATCGGTGTCGCCGCCGTCGTTGCTCACGCGCAGCATGCCGGTGGTGCCGAGGACGTTGTGAGATGTGCCTTCGGCTGCAAACCATTCGGACATGCGTGCCCCGAGTCCCGGAGTCTCGGCATGCTCGAGCACGCGGTAGCCTGTGACGGCGCCGTCCTGTCCGAATCCGGCGATGATTGTTATGCGGCCCGAGAATCCGTCGTCGGAGAATGTCTCGACGGCGGTTCCTGCCGGCTCGCCGCCGAGCGATGCGGTGTAGACGGTCAGGCCGTCGTCGGTGGTGACGGCAGTGCCGAAGATGTCGTTGTCGAACTCGGGCAGGACGGCCGACATGGCCTCGAGTCTTGCCTTGAGCGAGGCTTCTCTGATAGGCTCGGCCGTGAGCAGGCTGACGCCGGCGAGAATGCTGCCGATGACGATTGTGAGTACCGTCAGCGACAGTATCATGTTGCGGAGGGTCGACTTCATGCGGCAGCCTCCTTTCTGCGCGGCGAGAAGCGTGCCGGGCGCATATATCTGTTTATCAGCGGTGTGGCGCCGTTCATAATAAGTATGGCGAAGGACATGCCTTCGGGGTAAGCGCCCCATCGGCGGATGACGGCTGTGATAATGCCTATCAGGACTCCGTAGAGCAGCATGCCGCTGCGTGTCATGGGCGATGTGGCGTAGTCTGTGGCCATGAAGACGGCGCCGAGGAGCACTCCGCCGGTGAGGATGTCGATGCCGACAGGATAGCCTGCGATGATGTCGACGGCAGCGAGACCTGCTATTACAGCCACGGGGATGTACCATCGTATGACGCCCGTGCACAGCAGGTAGACGAAGCCGAGCAGTATTGCGGCAGCGCCGACTTCGCCCATCGAGCCTCCGGTATCGCCGAGCGCAAGACCGAGAGTATCAACAGATTCGGCGCTTACAGCTCCAGACTTGAGCAGCGACAGCAGGGTGGCGCCCGTGGCACCGTCGGCGTCGCCGAAGCCTCCGTCGGGCAGAGGCCACGTCGTCATGGCGACGGGGAAGGAAATCAGCAGGAACACACGCCCGACCAGCGCGGGGTTGAAGATGTTGCAGCCCAGACCGCCGAAGGCCATCTTGCCTATGCCGACAGCCATGACGGCGCCCGCAGCCACCATCCATAGCGGCAGGTTGGCGGGCAGATTGAGGGCAAGCAGTATGCCTGTAAGAGCCGCCGAGCAGTCGCCTACGGTCGACGGCCGTCCGAGCATAAACCGTGTCACGGCCCACTCGGTGGCGACGCTTGCGGCGACCGACACTGCGAGTACGCCGAGAGCCGGCATGCCGAAGTAATACAGCGATGTCAGAATGGCGGGGATAAGGGCCACCATGACATGTCTCATGATGCCACCTGTCGTGCGCGGGGTGTGCAGGTGGGGCGATGGCGAGAATGTGAGTTCTTTCATTTGCGTGAACGTTGTTTGGCGACACGTATGTAGTCGAGCAGTGGACGGGATGAAGGACACGAGTAGCTGCATGCGCCGCACTCGAGGCAGTCGGCGACATCTGCCATGCGGGCTTCGTCGAACATGCGGAGGCGTCCGTATGAGGAGAGCAGATAAGGTTCAAGCCCCATCGGGCAGGCCTCGACACAGGCACCGCAGCGCATACATGCCAGTGGCTGACGTCGAGTTTTATTCCCGAGCAGGACGAGTCCTGACGTTCCTTTGGTGACGGGGGCGTCGAGTCTGACGGCAGTCTTGCCCATCATCGGGCCGCCTACGATGGCGCGTGCTCCTTCGGGCAGAGTGTGGGGCAGGTCGGAGAGCGGCGTGCCGATAGCCGCCATATAGTTGCGGCGCTCGCTGTGGGGGATGTCGCCGGTTACGGTTACGACACGCTCTATCAGAGGCATGTCAGTGGCCACCGCCTGCCATACGGCAAACGCCGTGGCTACATTATGGACTACCGCGCCGACCGATATAGGGAGGGCGCCCGATGCTATCCGGCTCCCCGTCACGGCCTCGACAAGCTGTTTCTCGCCGCCTTGCGGGTACTTGGTGCGCAGCACCTCGACGCTTATGTCGTAGCGGCTGTCAAGGGCCTTCTTGATAGCGTCGGCAGCTTCCGGCTTGTTGTCTTCAAGCGCGATGACAGCCTTGGGTATGCCTGCGGCCTTCATCATAAGCTCGACGCCCTCGACGATACGCCCCGGGTATGTGCACATGAGGGCGTCGTCGCACATAAGATACGGCTCGCACTCGCAGCCGTTGATTATCAGTATTCGTGGATTCTGCTCCGGTTTCAGTCCGAGCTTGATGTGAGAGGGGAATGTGGCGCCGCCGAGTCCCA
>JAICZO010000377.1 GCA_029057255.1 Muribaculaceae bacterium
ATTACGCGGAGTTCGCGACCGGCCTGGATTGCGTATGTCTTGATAACGCCGGGGTAGCTCATAGCCAGCTGCTCAAGGTCGTTGAGGCGCTTGATGTAAGCCTCGACAATCTCTCGGCGGGCGCCGGGACGTGCACCCGATATGGCGTCGCAGACCTGTACGATAGGAGCCAGGAGCGATGTCTGCTCTATTTCGTCGTGGTGAGCGCCGATGGCATTGCATATTTCGGGCTTCTCCTTGTACTTCTCGGCGAGCTTCATGCCGAGGAGTGCGTGGGGCAGCTCGGGTTCTTCGTCAGGCACCTTGCCTATGTCGTGGAGGAGACCTGCGCGACGTGCTTTCTTGGGGTTGAGGCCCAGCTCCGAAGCCATTACGGCACAGAGGTTTGCCGTCTCACGCGAGTGCTGGAGAAGGTTCTGGCCATAGCTTGAGCGGTACTTCATCTTGCCCACGAGGCGTATAAGCTCGGGGTGGAGACCGTGGATACCGAGGTCAATCGCAGTGCGCTGTCCTGTCTCGATGATTTCCTGCTCGAGCTGCTTGCGCACCTTTGCCACCACTTCCTCGATGCGGGCGGGGTGTATACGGCCGTCAGCCACAAGCTGATGCAGTGCCAGACGTGCGATTTCGCGACGCACGGGGTCGAAGCCCGACAGCACTATCGCCTCGGGGGTGTCGTCGACGATGATTTCGATGCCTGTTGCGGCCTCGAGGGCACGGATGTTACGGCCTTCGCGACCGATGATGCGGCCTTTGATTTCGTCCGAGTCGATGTGGAAGACAGTCACCGAGTTCTCGATGGCGGTCTCGGTGGCGACACGCTGTATCGACTGTACGACGATGCGCTTTGCCTCCTTGTTGGCGGTGAGCTTGGCATCGTCCATAATGTCGTTGATATATGATGCGGCGGCAGTCTTCGCCTCGTCCTTGAGGCTCTCGATGAGCTTCTCCTTGGCTTCGGCCGACGACAGTCCGGATATGTGCTCGAGCAGGTCCTGGGCCTGGTGCTGCATCTCATCGAGCTGCGCCTGGCGCTGGTTGATTACATTCTGCTGGGCTTCAAGATTCTGGCGGGTGTTCTCAAGGTCGTTTTTGGTGCGCTGGTTCTCGCTCTGCTGCTGGTTGAGCTGCAGCTCGCGCTGCTTCATCTTGGCTTCGGCCGACTGGAGCTTAGACATTTTCTGGCTTGCCTGCTTTTCGGCGTCGGTAGTGATTTTCAGGGCTTCTTCGCGACCTTCGAGAATCTTGTCGCGCTTGAGGTCTTCGGCCTCACGCTCTGCTTCGGTGACAATCATACGGGCCCGCGATGTCGCCGACCTGCGCTGCACCGTCAGTGTGACGACCACAGCTATCGCGGCAGCGACAACTGCAATGGCGATATAAGGTAGTACTGATAGAAACATAATATATCTGATAATCTGATATATGAATAAAAAAGAAGCACTTCGCAGCCGCTCCGGGCACCGCTCCGCCACCTGATAGCGAGCAGGAGTGCGGAAGTGCGCCTATGGACTGAAAGTGCGGTTACAACTCTCGGCGCGCGGGCGAGCGCTGCGAGAGACTTGACAAAAGTAAATCCCTGTCTGACAGGCCTTGTATAGAGGTGAGAAGTGTCAGTCGGTACCCTCGAGCAAG
This sequence comes from Muribaculaceae bacterium, assembly GCA_029057255.1. GTDB lineage: Bacteria > Bacteroidota > Bacteroidia > Bacteroidales > Muribaculaceae > CAG-873. Next base: position 1,636 of record JAICZO010000377.1, read on the forward strand.
CTGTCGATGCGAGCTTCGAAGTCACCGAGAATCTCGGCCTGGCTGTTAATCAAATTTGTCTGGCGATAGAGCATCGTGGCATAGTAAAGCGTCACCTTTGCGAGCGCGGCCGACGGAGTGTCGGCATTTGCACCGTAGCGGAAACGGTTCACGTTGTTGTTTATCTGCTCTATCACATGCCGGTAGAACGACTCTTCGCTCTCCTTGACCGGAAGCCTGAAAGCATCCGCGTCGGCTATTTTGATTGTTATTCTATGTTCTTTCTGCTGATTCATCTTGCAGGGCAGCGTGTGGGCTAAACGTCTTTCATCAAGTCGGCGACACAAGCGTCGATTTCCCGCACTAATTCGGCGATAGTGGCTCTGGCTTCGCGGGCGGTCGCCGTGTCGGGGGCAAGCGCCGAGGATATGCGGAAATGCTCAAGCTCGGTCTGCTGCTTTTCGATCAGCGACTGCTGGGCGTGAACCGTAGCCTGCAGCTCTGTCAACTGACGCTGGAGCTGGATATTACGCTCCTTGAGAGTTGCGTAACGTGTGACCAACAGCTCGGCCTTGTGGCCGATGCGGCTTAGTTGCTCGGCGAGATCCTTTGCCATTTTCGTTCCAAATTTTCACAAAAGTAACAATTCTTTTTCAAACCGCAAAAAAAATGTTGGCGCCCGGCAGCGCCGACAAGTTTCTTTGCGCTGTTTCATGTTTTTTTTGTACTTTTGCAAATCATTGTGCACACATGACCACACTCGACAACATAACAAGGGCCCACAAGCCTGACCTTGACAGGCTTAACGACCGTATAGCAAATCAGTTACAGACCACCAACTCGCTGATGAGCCGCATCGTTCTGTCGCTGCTCCGCACCAAGGGCAAGCAGCTCAGACCGCTGTTGCTGATGATGTGCGCCAAAATGTTCGGGCCGGTCGACGACAAAGTTCTCGCTTCGGCTGCCGCCGTAGAGCTGCTCCACAACGCTTCGCTCATCCATGACGACGTTGTCGACAACTCGATGACGCGCCGAGGATGCCCCACCGTAAATGCCGTGTGGGACAACCATATATCGGTCCTTGTCGGCGACTTCTTCACATCCTCGGCCATGCAGGAGGCAATATCGACCGGCGACATACGCATCGTCGACTCGCTCTGCAAGCTCGGCCGACAGCTATCGCTCGGAGAAATAGACCAGATATACAACGCCCGCGAGCACTCGCTCACCGAGGAGGGATACTACCGCATAATCGACTACAAGACAGCGTCGCTGTTTGTGTCGAGCGCTTCAATGGGATGCTTCGCCGCAGGCGCTCCCGACCGCGAGCGCGAGGCCCTCGAGAAGTATGCGCTGCTCTTCGGACGATGCTTCCAGATACGCGACGACGTCTTCGACTACTTCCCCTCGGAGCTTGTCGGCAAGCCCACCGGCAACGACCTGCGCGAGGGCAAGGTATCGCTCCCGCTGCTGCACGCCCTCGAGGTGACAAGCGGCGACGAGCATGACCGCATCATGGAGCTGCTCGGACGCGGAGACCTGTCGGACAGCGAGATAGCGCTCATCCAGGCCTTCGCCCGCGACAACGGCGGCATCGACTACGCCTTCGACATCATGCACCGCCTCCGCATAGAGGCATGCGCCGAGCTTGAGAACCTCTTCGACAGCCCCATACGCAGCGAGCTAACAGCCCTCTTCGACTTTATTATCGAGCGTCAGTTCTGATGTCCCCCGCTCCTAAATACAACTGCGGCATGCGAAGCCTGCTCTGGCTGCTGCTGGCATCGCTGCTGGCGGCATGCGCCAACATGGGACGCCCCGAAGGCGGCGAGCGCGACGAGCTGCCGCCCAAGTTCATGCGCTCCGACCCCGCGCCCGGAGCCACAGGCGTCAAGCGCACCCGCCTGACTGCCATCTTCGACGAGAACATACAGCTCGAGGACGCCTTCACAAAGGTGGTGGTATCGCCGGCACAGAAGCAGCCGCCGTCGGTATCGGCCAACGGCAAGAAGCTGACTGTGGAGTTCCGCGACACCCTGCTGCCAAACACAACATATACCATCGACTTCGCCGACGCCATAAAAGACCTCAACGAAGGCAACATCCTCGACGGATTCGCCCTCGACTTCTCGACAGGCGACAGCATCGACTCGCTGCGCATATCGGGCATGGTGATACAGGCCGAGAACCTCGAGCCGGCACAAGGCATGCTCGTCGGAGTATACTCCAACCTGTCCGACACCGCATTCACAACCCTGCCCCTGGAGCGCATCGCCCGCACCAACCAGTACGGCCACTTCACCATCCGCAACCTGAAGCCCGGCACATACCGCATATTCGCCATCAACGACCTCAACCGCGACTACCACTGGGACCGCTCCGAGGACATCGCATTCTACGACACTCTGATAGTGCCGACAGTCGAGCACATCGAAGTGACCGACACCCTATACGCCTCCAACGGCGAGGACTCGCTCGTCACCCGCCCGGGACAGCGCTTCCTGCCCAACGACATACTGCTGTCGTGGTTCAACGTAGGCTACAAAGCTCAGTATCTCACTGACTACAAGCGCCTCGACAAACGACGCATATCGCTTGTCTTCGCAGCCCCGGCCGACACTCTGCCTCACATTACAATCGCCGGAGGCACCGAGAATACCGGCGACGAAATAGACCGCTGGGCACTATGCAAGAAAAACGCCACCCTCGACACTCTCGAGTACTGGCTATCACGCCCCGACGTGCTCGAGGCCGACTCGCTGAGGCTGGCCGTACGCTACCAGAAAACCGACACCGCCGACCGCCTCGTATGGACAACCGACACGCTCCGCTTCTTCTTCCGCGACGCCGAGATACGCAACAACAAGAAAAAGGACAAGAAAAAAGATAAAGAGGAGGAGGCTCCGCAATTCACCGTCGACAGCATAACGGGCGACACCACATTCCTGCCCCCGCCAAACCTTGAGTATCTCTCTGTCAAGTCAGTATCGTCGTCGATGCAGGAGCTGAACCGACCTCTCGTCTTCGAGACCGGCACTCCGCTGGCAAGCCTCGACTC
>JAICZO010000378.1 GCA_029057255.1 Muribaculaceae bacterium
CAAGCTCGAAGGTCACGCCGAAGGTGTCAAGGCCGGTGGTAAGCTCCAGCTCTCTATGAAGAAGATGAAAGTACGCGCTCCCTACACCGAAATCCCCGAGCGTCTCGTCATCAACGTCGACAACCTCGGCCTCGGCAAGACCCTCCAGGTAGGCGAGCTCCACTTCGAAGGTCTCGAACTGGTCAACGCCAAGAACGCCGTTGTCTGCGCAGTAGCTCTGACACGTGCAGCCCGTGGTGCTGCCGCAGCTGCCGCCGCCGGCAAGTAATCGAGGCTTCCTTCATACATATAGATGAAGTACCTTATAGTTGGGCTGGGTAACATCGGCGACGAATATCGCAATACCCGCCACAACATCGGTTTTATGATATTGGACGCCTTTGCCGAGGCGTCCAATATTTCTTTTGCCACCGAGCGCTACGGCGACGTCGGCCGAGGCCGCATCCGCAACAAGCAGGTCGTGCTGCTGAAGCCCTCGACCTTCATGAATCTCAGCGGCAATGCCGTGCGATACTGGAAGGAGAAGGAGGGCATCGAGCTTGAGAACATACTCGTCCTGGTCGACGACCTCGCTTTGCCCCTCGGCGCCATCAGGCTCAAGGGGCGCGGCAGCGACGCCGGCCACAACGGCCTCAAGAACATAGCAGCCATGCTCGGCACCGACGCATATCCCCGCCTGCGCTTCGGCATAGGCAGCGACTTCCCCCGCGGCTGCCAGGTCGACTATGTGCTCGGTAATTTCCCGGCGGAAGAAAGAACCGTGTTGAACGATCGCATCACTGTGGCGTGTGAGGCCATCCGCGAGTATGTCCTCGCCGGGCTCGGAAACGCCATGTGCAAGTACAACAACAAGTGATTTTAAACGGAGTCAAAAACGAATGATAAGCGATATCATCAAAGCAGCTGTCGCAGCAGTGTGGATGAGCTACGACAAGGAGACCATGCAGCGCGGCAGGCAGATTCTCGAGGACGCCGTCGAAGAGGGCGACCCCGACGCAATGTGCTTCTACGGCCGCACCTTCCTCGGCGAGCAGTATGTCTGGACCGGGGGAGGATTCCCCGAGAGTGAGCGCAAGGGCGAGGACTATATCCGCCGCAGCGCCCTGGCCGGCAGCGCCGCCGGCGTGCTCTGCTGCATGCGCACCGGTATCTACGACGACGACATCGAGCGCGACATGCCTTTCGCCGACCTCGCAGAGGTCTTCGAGTCTGTCAAGGCCGAGGCCGACGAGGGCGACGCCTTCTGCCAGTATATCGTCGGCAATGTCTACTTCTGGGGCGACTATCTGAAGATATATCCTGACGAAAAGAAGCGCTTCAGCTCGGAGGAGGACTACGACCGCTTTGCATATCCCATAGCGGCCGGGTATTTCGAGCAGTCATTCGAGCAGGGTCTGTCGTCGGGCTTCGGCAACTACCGCACCATCTACGAGTCGGAGCTGACCGACCTGAGCGCCGAGCGCGTCGAGCACTTCCTGAGCAAGCTCGCCCTGGCGGGCAGCCCTCTATGCTGCTCGGACTACGGCACATGGCTCCTTGACACATATGACGACCGCGAGGCCGAGGCTTTCGCTCTCTTCAAGGCCGCATATGAGAAGGGCGACACCCTCTCGGGCTACAATCTCGGCACCTGCTACGCCCGCGGTGCAGGCGTGGAGAAGGACCTCGACCGTGCCTTCGAGCTATATCTCGAGGCTGCCGAGGCCGGGCACACGAGCGCCCGCTTTCATGTGGGCAATTTCTATTTCCTCGGGCGCGGAAACGTGCAGCAGGACTATCGTCAGGCATTGCGTTGGCTCCGCAAGGCTTATGAGCCGCATGCCGACTGGCGCGCCGCCGCCGAGTTGGGCCTGATGTATGCCAACGGGCTCGGCGTGCCCCGCGACGAGGCTACGGCCTTCCGCTATCTCAACCACTCGATGGACTGTATCGACGGCCCCGAGGACCTGTGGGAGGAAATAGCGCCCGACTATCTGCTCGCCCTCGGCAAGGCCTATGCCTATGGCCGCGGCACCGAGCAGGATATAGCCCGCGGCGTGGAGCTGCTCGACGCCGCCATCGAGGCCGGCAGCGAGGATGCGCGCCGACACAGAATGAATTTCCGCAAGTTCCTCGGCAAATGGCGCCAGAGGGGCAATATACGTGACTGAACAATGGAAGTAAGAATAGATAAATGGCTCTGGGCCGTGCGCGTCTTCAAGACTCGCACCATCGCCACCGAGGCCTGCAAGAAAGGACGCGTGACGATGGGTACGCCCGCTGTCCCCGTCAAGCCCTCGCGCATGATTACGGAGGGTGATGTCATCAACGTGCGCAAGCCGCCGGTGACATACTCGTTCCGCGTGCGCGCCGTGACGCAGAACCGCCTCGGAGCCAAGCTTGTACCCGAGTATATGGAGAACATCACTCCGCAGGACCAGTACGACCTGCTCGAAGTGGTGAAAATCTCGGGCTTCGTCGACCGCCGCAAGGGTCTCGGCCGTCCTACCAAGCGCGACGGCCGCGAGCTGAGCCGCTTCACCGACTCGATGGGTGACGACGGCTGGGACTTCGACTTCGATTTCGACGAGGATGATGAAGATTAAGCTGATAAAACTGAAAGGAGAAAGAACAGATGAGATTTGACGAGTTAGACCTCAGCGACGAGCTGCTTGACGCCCTCGACGCAATGCGATTCGAAGAGTGCACCCCGATACAGGAGCAGGCTATCGGCATCATACTTGAGGGATACGACCTTATAGCATGCGCCCAGACAGGCACGGGCAAGACGGCGGCATATCTGCTGCCTGTCATCGACCTGCTTGCCGAGACCGAGCGCCCCGACCATGCCGTGCGCTGTGTCATCATGGTGCCCACCCACGAGCTCGCCCAGCAGATCGACCGCCAGATGGAGGGCTTCTCCTACTATCTGCCCGTGAGCAGCCTCGCCATTCACGGCGGCAACGACGGCAAGGCCTTCGCCCGTCAGCATGCGCTGCGCAGCGGTGCCGACCTGGTCATCGCCACTCCCGGCCGTCTGCTGGCTCACATGAAGATGGGGTATGTCGACCTGTCGAAGGTGGAGTTTTTTATCCTCGACGAGGCCGACCGCATGCTCGACATGGGTTTCAGCGACGACATCATGCGCATCGTCGCCGAGCTGCCCGCCGACAGGCAGACGCTCATGTTCTCGGCAACTATGCCCAAGAAGATACAGCAGCTCGCCAAGACCATCCTCAACGAGCCCAAGGAAGTGAAGATTGCCGTCTCGAAGCCGGCCGAGAAGGTCGACCAGTCGGTATTCATCTGCCACGAGGGGCAGAAGGAGAATCTGCTCAAGCATCTCTTCGAGCAGGGCTTCAACAAGCGCGTCATCGTCTTCTCGTCGTCCAAGCTCAAGGTGCGCCAGCTGTCGCAGGCAATGCGCCGCAGCAAGTGGAAGACGGCCGAGATGCACTCCGACCTCGACCAGGCGGCACGCGAGCAGGTGATACATGACTTCCGCGCCGGACGCATCGACATCCTCATCGCCACCGACATCCTCGCCCGCGGCATCGACATCGACGACATCGCCATGGTGGTCAACTACGACGTGCCTCACGAGGCCGAGGACTATGTGCACCGCATCGGCCGAACAGCCCGCGCCAACACCGACGGCAAGGCCGTGACTTTTGTCAGCGAGCGTGACCGCCGCCGCTTTGCCGGCATCGAGAGCTTCCTCGGCATCGAAGTGCGCCGCGAGCCGGTGCCCGAAGAGTTGGGTGGCTCGCCCGAGGAGCGCACCGACAGCCGCCGCGACGGTGACCGACGTCGTCGCGACCGAAAGGATGCCAAGCCCCGCAGCCGCAAGGCCAAGCCGAAGTCCGACACCCAGAAGTCCGACGCCCCGAAGACGGAGGACAGGAAGGCTGATGCTCCGGCAGCAGACGCCCCCGAAGGGCAGACAGCCGAGCGCAAGCGCAAGAAGCGCCGCTGGTACGGTCCCCGCAAGCCCAAACAGTAACGATACACAAAAAAAGCAGCCCGCGCGGGCTGCTTTTTTTGTGTGGGGTTGACGCGTCAAGGCATCATTCAACCGGCTCGAGCTGCACTGTGAAGTGGCGCATAAGCTCGGCCTCCCATGTGATGCGGACGCCGTGAGTGATGCTGTCGCGGCGGTCGAATACATTCTTGAGGGCTACCGCGATGACGTCCATGTGGTTGTCGGTGTAGACGCGGCGGGGGATGGCGAGGCGGAGCAGGTCAAGGCCTCCGAAACGGTTCTCGCGGGTCACGGGGTCGCGGTCGGCGAGGATATAGCCGATCTCGCAGCCGCGGATGCCTGCTTCCTTGTACAGCTCTACGGTGAGGGTCTGTGCGGGGAACTCCTCTTTGGGCACGCGGGTGAGCACCTTCGAGGCGTCGATGAAGATAGCGTGTCCGCCGGCGGGGCGCTGGTAGGGGATACCGAACTCGTCGAGGCGTGCGGCAAGGTATTCTACCTGGTGTATACGGGTCTGCAGGTTGTCGAACTCGGTGTTCTCGTCGAGGCCGACAGCGAGCGCCGCCATGTCACGGCCGTTCATGCCGCCGTAGGTGAGGTAGCCCTCGAAGGGGATGCAGAAGCGTTTTGCCGCCTCGTACCAGTCTTCGTGGCGTGTGGCGATGAATCCGCCCATGTTGACGATGCCGTCCTTCTTTGCCGACATGGTCATTGCGTCGGCGAGGTCGAACATCTCGTGTGTAATCTCCTTGATGGTCTTGTCGGCGTATCCTTCCTCGCGGGTCTTGATGAAGTATGCGTTCTCGGCGAAGCGTGCCGAGTCGAAGATGACGCGCTTGCCGTATTTGTCGGCCAGAGCCCTGACGGCGCGGAGGTTGGCCATCGACACGGGCTGTCCGCCGGCAGTGTTGTTGGTGATTGTGACGATGATGAAAGGTATGCGGTCGGCGTTCTCGGCAAGAGCCTTCTCGAGCTTGGCGGGGTCGACGTTGCCCTTGAAGGGGACTTCGAGCTGCGTGTCCTTGGCCTCGTCGACGGTGCAGTCCAGAGCGATAGCCTTGCGGCTCTCGATGTGGCCCTTGGTGGTGTCGAAGTGCGAGTTGCCGGGCACGATGTCGCCCTCGTGCACGAGACCTGAGAAAAGAACGTTCTCGGCCGCGCGACCCTGGTGTGTGGGGATGACGAAGCCGAAGCCCGTCAGGCGTGTGATCGTATCCTTAAGCTCGAAGAAAGAGCGTGCGCCTGCATAGCTCTCGTCGCCGGTCATCATGGCGGCCCACTGGCGGTCGCTCATCGCTCCTGTGCCCGAGTCGGTCAGCAGGTCGATGTATACCTGGTCGGCTCTGAGCTGAAAAACATTGTAGTGTGCCTCGCGGAGCCATTGCTCGCGTTCTTCTCGGGTGGACTTGCGGATGGGTTCAACCATCTTTATCTTCCATGATTCGGCAAAGGGTAGTTCCATGGTATGTGTGTTAGGTGTTTATAGGTTCGTAAAAAATGTGCTCTAAGTTAGTGACAAAATCCGACACAATCTGTTAACGGCTGTGAAATAAGCGCTGCCGAACATGTAAATTTGTTAAACACCCCGCCGCTCCGGCCGCCGTAAATGGCGGCGGATGCCTCCCGGAGGCCTTCGTGGCGCATTTCGAGGGGCTGTTTCACAATAGCCCGCGAATTAAGAAAAAATTGCAGTGTTTTTCACATTAATTAATTTTTGAATGCAGAAATTTTTATTAATTTTGCAGCACAACCTTAAAACCTTAAACGCCTTGCCGAAGCCGGCCATCAAGGCTGTCGGCGGATTACACAAC
>JAICZO010000379.1:0-2682 GCA_029057255.1 Muribaculaceae bacterium
CCTTTACAGACTCATAGCCCACGTAGCTTATCTCGAGGGTGACGTCGGCCGACGGCAGGGTCAGCGCGAAGTTGCCGTCGATGTCGGTGATGGTGCCGATGGCGGGCTTGGCGTCGGCGACATTGACACTCGCTCCGATAAGGGGCAGCGATGTCTCATCGAGCACGGTGCCGGTCACCGTTGTTTTCTGCGCCGACACATACGACGGCATCAGAATCACGGCAAGTGCAAAAAAGAATGATAAAAACCGCTTCATGATATGACGGGAGAGAGGGGTGTGGAGTCCTTTTTAGAAAAGTTTTGTGCTGCCTTCCTCGAGTTTTTTCTTGCGAAGCAGAGCCTCGAGATAATAGTAGTCGGCATAGTTGATGGGCACGTCTATTTCATGGCCGTGGGGTATCGATCCGACCGAGTGCATCAGGAGGAAGTGGCCGTTGGTGCCGGGCTCGGCGCGGTAGGCGGGCGACGAAAGCGATGTCATCACCTTGTCGGCAAGCTCTTTGTAGCCTCGGCCGGGCAGGTAGGTCGACAGCTCATAGAGGGCCGAGGCCGTGCAGGCGGCAGCAGAGGCGTCGCGGGGCTGGTCGGGTATGCCGGGGGCGTTGTAGTCCCAGTAAGGAATAAGGTCGTCGGGCAGCGAGGGTGTGCCGAAAATCATGTCGCATACCTTGACAGCCTGATAGATATAGTTGGGGTTGCCTGTATAGCGGTAGCACATCGTGTATCCGTAGAGCGCCCATGCCTGGCCGCGTGCCCACGACGAGTCGTCGGCATAGCCCTGGGCTGTCTGACGATGGCGCACAGCACCGGTGGCGGGGTCATAGTCCACGACATGGAAGCAGCTGAAATCGGGGCGGAAGTGATGCTCGAGTGTCGTGTCGGCATGCTTCACGGCGATATTATAATAGGTGGGGTCGCCCGTGAAGAGCGAGGCCTCGAAGAGCACCTCGAGATTCATCATGTTGTCGATGATGACGGGACATGCCCAGCCGCGCTCGCTCTGCCAGCCTTTGTCGACATTCCAGGACTGGATGACACCGGCGCCGGGGCGGAATCGGGTCGACAGCGACTTGGCGGCATTTATCACGGCATCCTTGTAGTGCTCGTGGCCGCCGAGTCGGTAGCCGTTGAGATAGCTCGAACCGATGATGAAGCCCACATCGTGGTGCCATGTCAGATACTGGGCGGAGTCGAGAGTCTCGGTGTATGTTGCGGCACGACGGCTGAGCTCCTCGTCGCCGGTCAGGCTGCCGAGATACCAGAGGCTGCCGGGGAAGAAGCCCGAGCACCAGTCATCGACAGGCACATACCATGTGCTACCGTCGGGCTTGACCGTACGCGGGTTGATAAAGTGTCCGGCCTTGTCGATAATATCGAGATGACCGCGGTACTGGCGCGCGGCGTGACGCGCGTTCTCACCGACGAAGTCAAGTCCCTGCGCCGAAGCCGACACTGCCGCCACCGCAGCGACAGACATTAGGATTGTGCCAAATTTCTTAAGTGCATTCATGTAAATATCGGATTTAGGTAAGTGCTTGTGATTGACACCGCAAAATTATCGCTATTATAACGAAGGCTTCGACCAAAACAGTACAAAAAATACACCAAAAGAGGATGATAGATACAACAAATGTATTATTGTGCACCTATTTCGGACTATATGTGCACTTAATAGAATTTTTATGCCTAATTTTGCACTACCATGAAAAACACACCGAACTCATATATACAGCCGGGCGCGTTCAGAAACATCCTGACCGCGATGTTTCTCGCTCTGCTCTGGCTCGCGCAGGCTGCCGGCGCCACCACAATCGACCCGCGCTTCGGCAGCATCACTATGGCTGACGGACTATCCAACTACTCTGTCATGGCGACATATCAGGACGAGCGCGGACTGCTGTGGATAGGTACCCGATGGGGGCTGGACGTCTACGACGGCACGAACATTATAAACCACCACCGAATACCGGGCGACAGCACCTCGCCGATGAACAATTACGTCAAGGCGATAACAGGCGACCGTGACGGCCATGTCTTCGTGCTCAACATCCGCGGCATAAGCATCTACGACATCGCCGCCGACCGCTTTACCAACATCCCGGTAAAGCAGGCCGCCGCAATGTCCTTCGCCAACGGGAATCTGTACTACGCGGCCGGGCGCATGATATACACGCTGAGCACCGACGGCAGGCAGCAACCTGTCAGGACGGAGATAATACCCTCCGACATCACGGCCCTGCACGCGTGCGACTCCGTGCTATATATAGGCACGGCCGACAAGGGGCTGCTGCGGCACGACATACACAGCGGTCACATCACTGCCATCACGGCGGGCGGCAACATCACATGTATCTTCCCGGACGGTAAGGACAGGCTGTGGGCAGGCACCCGCGCCGACGGCCTGCTGCTTGTCACCCCCGGCGGCACGAGTCAGTTCAGACACCGGCCGGGCGACCCTGGCTCGCTGAGTTCGGACTTCATCCGATCTGTCTGCCGCGACAACAGGGGCAGGCTGTGGGTCGGCACCTTCGAGGGCCTGTCGCTCTACGACCCGTCGGCTGACCGCTTCGCTAACTTTCTGGGGGAGCCCGACGGCACTCCCGACAGCAAAGCCGAGCGACAGAGCCACTCCTCGGTATGGTCGCTGACATGCGACCGTCAGGGCACGCTATGGATAGGGAC
>JAICZO010000379.1:2692-5559 GCA_029057255.1 Muribaculaceae bacterium
AAGACGACATCGGCCTCATATGGATTGCCACCGAGGGCGGCGGTCTGAACAGTCTCGACCCGAAGGACGGTACCGTCTCACGGCATCCCGACAAAAGCAACAACAACATCAAGGCGCTCAAGTACGACCCTGTCAGGCACTGCCTGTGGATAGGCACCCATCTCGGCGGACTGAAGAGATATGACATCGCGACAGGGCGATACAGCGTCTATCCCCTCCTCAACGACAAGGCCAATATCGTGTGCGACATCGAGATATACAAGCGCGACAGCCTTCTGCTGGCCACGCACGACGGCATCTACAGCTTCGGCATAGCCGACTGCTCGTTCAGACCGATGTTCCGCACCGGTGCCGAGGGCTATGTCATAGCACTTGCGCTCGACCTCGCGCTCGACCATGACGGCTCGCTGTGGATAGGCGGCGCCGAGGGCGGTCTCTACAACTACAACTTCGTCACAGGGCGACTGAACAGGTACAGCCACGACGATGACAGAGACAACTCGCTCGGCAGCGACGCCATAAACTTCATATACATATCCCCGGCCAATGACCTGTGGGTGGGGACATCCGAGGCCGGGCTCGATAAGCTCGACCGCGAGCGAGATGTGTTCATACACCACACCCACGCCTCGCAGCAGCTGCCGTCAGACTGTGTCTACGGCGCGCGCCAGCTGCCCGACGGCCGCATGCTTGTTGTCACCGACAAGGCACTGGCTCTCATGGGCGACAATACGACGACATCGTACAGCACCGGAGGGGCGGTTCCGCTCTCGGCTTTCAACAACAAGGCTATATATGTGTCGGCCGACGGCTCGCGCGCATACGTGGGCGGCATCGACGGCATGGTAGAGTTCGCTCCCGACCAGCTCAAGCCGCGCGAGACCCAATACAGCGTCTTCCCCAGCCGCCTGCTGATCGACGGCCGCGAAATCTCGACACGCGACGGGTCGGGGGTGCTTCCCGAAGCCCTGTCGGTGACGGAGACTCTGACTCTGCGGGGCACACAGGACTATATCACAATCTATTACGCGATAACGGACTTCACGCATGACAACAATCTCTCTCCGCGCTATCGGCTCGAAGGCTTCTCCGAAGACTGGCAGCCGCTCGGCGCCGACAACGGTGTGAATCTCACCAACCTCGGCCCGGGCGACTACAAGCTGCACGTGCAGGCCTCGGACAAGGCGGGCTCGCCCGAGAGCGTTCTCGCCATAAGCATACTGCCGCCGCTGTATCTCAACCGCTATGCCATCCTCCTCTATTTCCTGACGACTGTCGGCATGGGCTGGTGGTGCATAAGAGCCTACCGCAAGCGCATGGCCATGCGCCAGTCGCTGGCACTCGAGCGGGAGCGCAGCCGCAGCATCGAGGAACTGAACCAGAGCAAGTTGCGATTCTTCATAAACATCTCCAACGAGTTCCGCACGCCTCTGACTCTCATCATAGGCAAGATAGAGTCGCTGATGCGCTCGCCGCAGCTGCCGCAGCCCCTGCTCAACAAAGTCAACGGCGCATACACCAACTGCATCCTCATGCGCGACATGATGGCCGAGCTGCTCGAGTTCCGCCGCTACGAGCAGGGGGCCACGAAAATCAGGGTCGGCGAACACAATGTGGTGAAGTTCCTCGCCGACATCCACGCCCTCTTCCGCGACTATGCCGCCGACAAGGGCATACGCTTCCGCTTCAACCGCTCCAACGAGACGCTCATGCTCTGGTATGACCCCGCACAGCTGCGCAAGGTCATCAACAACCTGCTGTCCAACGCCTTCAAGCACACCGAGGCCGACGGCGAAGTGACACTCAGCGTGCGACGCGGCGACCACTCGGTGATAATCGAGGTATCGGACACCGGCTGCGGCATCCCGGCAGAGGACATCGACCGCATTTTCGACCGTTTCTACCAAGGCAAGAACGAAGTGAACGGCGACTGGCAGGGCATAGGCGTCGGTCTCGCCCTGTCGAAAGGCATCGTCGAGCTACACCACGGCAAGATTGAGGTGTACAGCACCCCGGGCGAGTCGTCGACGTTCACGGTCACCATTCCCGTCGGCCGCGACCACTTCACCGACGACGAGATAGCCGACGGCAACGAGTACCGTCAGGCTCAGCAGTATATCGAACAGCGGCCTCTGACCCGCCTGCCGGCAGAGAGCATGTCGGCCGACAGCGATGACTGTGCCGACACCGCCGAAGATGTGATGGTAATCGCCGAAGGCAACGAACAGCTCAGAGCGATGCTTGCCGACATATTCCGACCCAACTTCAGGGTATTCACGACAGGCGACGGCGAGGAGGCTCTGCAGATAATCGACGAGAACGCTCCCCGACTGATAGTCAGCGGCTACGACCTGCCCGGGCTGTCAGGCGTAAGGCTGTGCCGCAAGGTGAAATCGCAGGGCACGACAGCTGACACGCCCTTTGTCTTCGTAAGCTCGCACGACGACGACCGCGAGATTCTCGAGGCTCTCAACGCCGGCGCCGACGACTACCTCACCCTGCCCTTCGATGTGCGGCAGCTGCTCGCAAGGTGTCGCAACCTGCTTGCGAAGCACAGCAGACTCGCCGGCAAGAACATGACAGCGGACGCCGACATAAAGAACAGCGCGGTAATAGCCGCCAGCGGCGCCGACATCGAGTTCATGCAGAGAGCCGAGAAGGTTATCGACGACAACATCGCAGACAATGACTTCAACATCGCACGGTTTGCCGACGCCATGAATGTGTCGCGCACATCGCTCTTCCTGCGCATCAAAAACGCCACAGGACAGACTCCCAACGACTTCATCAACTCTATAAAGATGCGGCACGCCGCCAAGATGCTCAAAGAACAGCCCGACACCAATGTCGCCGACATCGCATACGCG
>JAICZO010000038.1 GCA_029057255.1 Muribaculaceae bacterium
CCCACACGGCGAGGTTGAGGTAGACGAAGGCCGACTGCTGCTCGAGATAGTTGGTGAACTCGTTCCACGACCATATGGCGCCTCGGTCGTCGGCAGCAAACTCATGTTTCTTGCCGAGGCTCTTGCGTATGGCCTCCTCGGCGTCCTTGCCTTCCTCCTCGGTGGTCAGACCGTCGACAAAAGCCGTGAGCTTGTATGCCTTGTCGTCGAAGCCCGACAGCGACTGCAGGGTGGTGTAGGGGATGTATGTGTCGGAGCGCCATTTGTGGTCGTATATGCCGACTACGGTCCAGCCGAGCCCCATCGACTTGACGGTTTTGCCCACCGCCTCGTCCGGAGAGTCGAAGAGTGTCTTGGCGCTCTTCTCGTGCAGCACCATGACGCGGCGGCATTCGTCGATGTCGCGGTTGTTGATGAAGCGTCCTTTGGTCGGAGTGACTCTCGAATTCTTCGCGGCCTCGGGGAAGACTGCGTTCAGGCCGCCCGCCACATAGTCGCGCGTCGAAATAATCTTGGCCGTGTCGACGTATCCGAATGCCATCACGCCGCTGACTTCCTTGACGTCGTGCTCGAGGGCATCTATGTCGCTGCCCTTGAGGTTTATGCGGCGTCCTTCCTTATATCCCTTGAAGGGCTTCGACGTGAAGCCTCCGTACAGCTCGATGCTGTTGGCGCCGCTCTCGCCGAAGTTGCTCTCGAAGGCGTTCACGACGCCGCGTGCCGCCCCAAGCAGGATGATGAGCATGAAGATGCCCCATGCCACGGCGATGCCCGTCAGGGCTGTGCGCAGACGGTTGTTGCGCAGGCTCTGCGCTATCTCTCTTAAGAAGTCAAACATCGCTGTCGGATATTCTGCCGTCGACGATGCGTATGATGCGGTTTGTCGCCGCGCCCACGCCCGGGTCGTGCGTTACGATGACTATGGTCATGCCCTCGGCGTTGAGCTGCCTGAACACTTCCATCACTTCCTTCGATGTATGCGAGTCGAGTGCGCCTGTAGGCTCGTCGGCGAGGATTATCGACGGCCGTGTCACGAGAGCTCTTGCTATCGCCACGCGCTGCTTCTGACCGCCCGACATCTCGCCCGGCAGATGATGCGCGCGGTCGGCGATGCCCATCCTCTCGAGCTGCTCCATGGCGAGGGCGTTGCGTTTCTTGCGCGGTACGCCCTGATAGTAGAGCGGCAGGGCTACGTTCTCGAGGGCGTTCTTGTAGTTGATGAGATTGAACGACTGGAAGACGAAGCCTATCATGCGGTTGCGCAGCTCTGCGGCACGGTTTTCGCTGAGGTCGCGGATGAGGACGCCGTCGAGCATATACTCGCCGGTATCGTAGTTGTCAAGTATGCCGAGGATGTTTAGCAGGGTTGACTTGCCTGAGCCAGACGCGCCCATGATAGAGACCAGCTCACCGCGGGCTATATCCAGGTTTATGTCTTTGAGGACATGCAGCGGTACTGCTCCCGGATATGTTTTGTTGACGTTGCGTAATGTGATTATCATTTTTTTCAGATTGTAGATGTTTTTGCATTATATGACGTGCGTCGGGTGCTAAAAGTTACATATATATCGTAAAAATTTACAAAAAATGTTTCGTTTGCGGGCGTTGCGGTGCATGAATGTGCAGAGAATGAGCATAATACACTCTAATGTAAACAAAAGTTAACGAGGCTTGTGTGTATCAAAGACGGGCCTGCGGGTATAACACTGACAAAATGAAAGCAGAATGATGCGGGCGCGTCAGTTTGCTGTCAAAATCCTCGAGATGCGACAATGTGGACGTAAATAATGTTAAAACATCGTCTTTTTACTCGAAATTTGCTTGCAGACTCGGCAAAAAGCCTTAACTTTGCATCGTGTTTTTCATGGTATAGATTTAAGGTTAACTGGATTGGTTGTCGGGAGACAATCAATTTTTTTGTATATACATCCCCACTTACAGAAAACTAATAATTGTTTTTGTAATATTATTAGCTCTTATCATTGGAAACTGTGTTGTTCCTCCAAAATAATTATGTACTTTTGTGTGAATTAGGTCTTTTTAGTAACTCAAGGTTGCAGAAGCCGGAGAATGTATAAAGAATAGTTATGGAACTACACGAATGTCAAATACTTGATCTAAAATCGATTCGCAAGTTAGATTCTGATAAAGGAATAAAAGATCTTGCGCTGTCCTGTGTTGCGTTTGCCAATTCAAAAGGAGGTGAGCTATATATCGGATTTGAGGATCTGACGCACGCTCCGCTTGAAGGGCAGAGAATAAGTGAAGAAAAGCATAATGATGCTTTGAAACGCCTCAAAGGTAATTGCTATAATGTTGCGATGGAGTCTTCGGGAATTCTTGCTACTGAAGCTGGGGAAGAATATTTTGTCATTAAGGTATTCCCTTCGGTAAATACTTTTGCATCAACATCTGACGGACGCTACTATATAAGAGTCGCGGACCAAAACGTTCCTATGCGGAGCGAAGATTTTCAACGGTTGGCTTATGAAAAAGAAGAATATCTTTGGGAGACGGTTAAAACGCGCAGTCATGTTGAAGATATTCCTATAGAGCGGATTCACGCTTTGTGTGAGTCTATACGCGCTTCGGAAAGAGTAAAGAAGCATATCAAGCAAATGTCAGATGTTGAAATCATGGAGAACTATATGCTCACAGATGAAGGTGCACTGACTAATCTTGGAGTGTTGTGGCTTGGAGATTCAAACCAAAGAAACCGTCTGGTCTATCCAATAACAGTCCAATACATCGTTTATGATAGTCGTGAGCAAAAAATCAGGAAGGTTGACTGGCATGAGAATATGCTCAATCCGGAGCAGCTGTTGCTT
Organism: Muribaculaceae bacterium; assembly: GCA_029057255.1. Lineage (GTDB taxonomy): Bacteria > Bacteroidota > Bacteroidia > Bacteroidales > Muribaculaceae > CAG-873. Next base: position 2,829 of record JAICZO010000038.1, read on the forward strand.
GAGATAGAAGAACAGGCAACTGAACTCAGATACTCCTTTGATGTGCAGGTTGGATTGTTTCGTAAACCGGTACATCATTATAACCCTAAAGTTATCAGGGAATTGCTTATCAATGCTTTTGCTCATAAAAGCTATGCTATCTCCGGAGATATATTGATTGAGGTCTATACAGATCGTTTTGAAATATCCAGTCCTGGTAGCTTGCCGCTTGGTGTTACTAAGGACAATATATTGCATCAGCGTATAAGACGTAACCCCCATCTTATTAGACTGCTTAGCGACTTGTGTCTGATGGAAGGAGAAGGGTCGGGTTATGACCTTATTTATGAGCTTAATGCGATGGATGCTAAACAGATGCCCGTGCTCGAATCAGATTTCAACAGTGTGAAGGTAACGCAATATTCTGCAATCCAGAATATGGCTTTGCTGCCTCTGTTTGATTATGTTAATAACAGTTATCCGTCGCTGACTCAAAAGAATCTCATTGCTTTTGGCCTTATTGCAATAAACGAGAAGATATATTCAACGGATTTAACTCGCTTGCTGCAGTTGTCAGAAAACGCTCGTCTGCGTAGCTATGTCGATAATCTGCTTGGATTGGAACTGATTATTTCAAGAGGTGTAAAGAAGGGAACTCAGTATGTGGTTAATCCTCGGTTGATAGATGGTGTTAGGCTAAATATTCCGACAACATTGAAGACGATTGAGCCTCATCGGCTCAAAGCATTGATTGAGGAGGATTTGAGGTTGCATCCTGACAGTATGATAAGTGAAATTGCTTCTCGTTTGCCTGATGTTGAGCGTAAGGATATACAGCGCTGGGTTTACAATATGGCTCGCAGTGGTGAGTTGACTACAAATGGAGGGAAAAGCAGTCGGCGTTATTCATTGGTATAAAAAAAATGGATTTTAAAAGATAAACGAATAGCGCTCGGCTTAAGATGCTGAGCGAGTGCTTGTTGGCTTTTTTTATTTGTATTTGTTAACAAAAACGAATAGCGGGGCTATTGGAAATAGACACAAAAGAGCCGGCTCCGATGCGAGGCCGGCTCTTTTGTGGCTGTGTCGGTCTTAGAGGCTGTGACCGAGGGTGGGGTTGCTTCTGAATCTGATGCGCTTCACTTCGGGAGTGCTTGTCTCGGCGCTCTCGTATACCGGCGGGTAGAATGACCACTCTGTGTCTTCGAAGGGACATACGTTGACACGCACGGTGGTGCTGTTACCGGACTTGTCGAGGGCATAGACGAGGATGGAGTACCACTTCTCGTTGTTGAGCCCGGAGGCCGAGAATACGTATTCGCCGAATTTGTTTATGGTCTCGGTGATGTCGGTGGCATCGCCGGCGGTTGCTATTTCGCTGAGCTTCATGTTGCTGTTGAGGGCGTCGTCGACGTCATTCTCTTCGAGCAGGCGTACGGTTGCCTTGGTGACGTTGCTCGGATTGATTTCGAATGTTGCCGATACAGCGCCGTCGGTCTTGCTCTTGGAGATGACGGTGATATCGGGGCCTTTGGTCTTGATTTCCTCTTCCACGTCGACGTCGAGGCGTATGTCCTTGTAGTCGCCTGCGGCGTTATACGCGCGTGCGAACATCACATATTCGCCGCTGCCGTTGAGCGCCCATGTGGAGTTGGGTACGCCGTCGATGAAGTCGCCCGAGTCCTGGAGGAACGAGAGGTTCCAGGCCTGGCCGAATGTACCCATGAGGAAGTCGAGGCCGTATACCTGCACGTAGATGTTCATCTGGCTGCGTGCACCCCAGCATGTGCGGACGTAGTATACGTCGTCGCTGCCGGTGAAATCGATCTGTGCTCCGTATTGGCTTGTGGTGCCGCTGAATGTGCAGTTGAAGTCAATGTCGGCTTTTGCGGGCGCGAGGGTGGAGAACTCGGTGTATACGAAGTTCTCGAGCGGAGTCTGGTCGAGGTAGTCGACTTCCCATGCGCAGAGGTAGTATTTGGTGCCGGGGATGACCGAAAAGCGGTTGACGACGTTTGCCGAGCCGGTGCCGTCGTCCTTGAAATCTTTCTGCTTGAATGACTGCGAGCCTATGCCGACGTATGCGTTCTGTCCCAGTGCGTATTTGAGGACGATGACCTTGTCTTCGTCGGGCAGCAGGTCGAAGTTTGCCTTGAAGACTTCGTTGGCCGTGAGCTGTGCGTCGTAGTCGGATATTATGTTGTGAGCGTAGGCTATCAGCGGGTTTACGGTGTTGATGGTGTATGCCACTTCGTTCTTTTTGATGTCGTCCATCTCGAGGGTTATGTTGTTGTCGGAGACGCCCTCGGGGAGGGTGAAGGTGGCATAGTCGACTTCGTCGATGTGGTATTTGCCTACGACGTGGTTGTCTTTGATGAGGTACATGGTGTCGCCGTCGGCGAAGGCACCGAAGCAAGATGCGGTTATGGCTGCGGCCGCGAGTATCTGTTTCAACATATTATCTGTCTTGTTTTACTGTTTTACTACTTTTACTGATTTGCCTGCGGCATTGACTATGCAGATGCCTGCTTTAGCTCTGCTGATGTCGAGAGTGGCTATGCCTTCGCTGTCGGCTTGGCATGATGCTATATGTCGACCGTCGGTGTCGAAGACTTCGACTTTGTCGCCGGGCTTGAGTCCTGCCGCGCTGACGGGGCCTTCGGTCACTGACGGCCATACGGCGATGCAGCCCCGGCGCTCGGCGAGCATCGACTTGACAGCGGTGTTGTCCGCGCCGATGAGGATGCGGTCGATGCCGCTGTGTCCGTGCTCGGAAGAAGTGCCGTCAGCCTTGTGGATTCTGATTCCGGCAGGCTCGATGTCGATGCGCCTGATGTCATTCAGAGCCACGACAGTCCGGTCGCCGTCCTTGCCGACTACTACCACAGCCTTGTCCGCGCGGGCCTGTACGGCTGCGGTCGCAAGCATAAGAAAGGCAAGGCATAGCTTGAGATGTTTCTTCATATTCAACTATTTAACAAATTTGGAATGATGGGTTTATGATTGCAAATATATATATAAAAGATTAAACGGCCAAAAAATTATTCCAAAGCAGCAAATGCAAAAGTATGTTAAAAATTTGGTGGAATTAAAATTAAGCAGTAACTTTGCACCGCATTAGGCAAAAAGCCTTACGGCTCCTTAGCTCAACTGAATAGAGCATCTGACTACGGATCAGAAGGTTACAGGTTTGAATCCTGTAGGAGTCACGA
>JAICZO010000380.1 GCA_029057255.1 Muribaculaceae bacterium
CGCGCTTTCGAGCGCCGTCGCGACCTTGTGGTGCGTCTTGCCCGCGAGATTCCCGGCATGGTCATCAACGAGCCTCAGGGAGCGTTCTATCTCTTCCCCGAGGTATCGTCGTTCTTCGGCAAGTCTGCCGGCAAGTACACCATCGCCGATGCCTCCGACCTGGCGATGTATCTGCTTGAAGTGGCTCATGTGGCTACCGTCGACGGTGCGGCATTCTGCGCTCCCGGCTACATCCGCCTGAGCTATGCCACCTCCGACGAGAATCTCGTCGAGGCTTTCCGCCGCATAAAGGCGGCTCTCGCCGAGCTTCGCTAAGTACCCGAAAAAACACAACACGGGGGAGATGCTTCTGCTGCATCTCCCCCGTGTTGTGTTATCGGTCGTAGGCGTCGAGAGCCTCGCGGAGTCTCGACCGTATCATCATCCTCAGCTCGGGAGGCTGCATCACTGTCAGCCTCGGCCCCTGCGACAGTATCTCGGCCACGAAGTCGTCGGTTATGCGCAGGCGGTAGTGGAAGTCGGAGTAGCCGTCGTGTACAAACTCGCGCTGGGAGTGGTGCAGCGGCAGGGCGCGCATGTACTTGGCCTGCCGCGGCTCGGCACGGATGACAACGTCTCTGACCTCGCCGTCGGAGAATATGACGCCGAAGCTGTGGCGCACATACTCGGCCGCGTCGAAGGCCGGGTCAGGCTCGAAGGCCGTGGTCGTAAGGCAAAGGCCCGACATGCGGTCGAGCGCATATGTCTTGATGCGGTTTTCGCCCGTGTGGCGCCCGGTGACGTACCAGCGCTGCCTGAAGATTTTCACGAAGTAAGGCTCGAGCATGACGCCGCGCGTCGGCGTGCTGCGCGTGTAGGGCAGGTAGTCGAAGCGGATGACGCGGTTGTGGCGCAGCGCGTCGATGACCGAGGCGAGGAACTCGCGCGCCGACGGCACATTCTCGAGGAATATCTTCGAGGAGACGTCGCGGCTCGACGTTATAAGCTCGCTCGTGACGGCACTGTTGAGCAGCCAGCCCGTCACGTCGGGTGCATGCGGGTCGGAGTCCCCTTCGATATAGTACTCGTATGTCGCCGGGTCGTACGCTATCTCTATGTTGAACATCTGCTGCGCCGCCTCACGGTAGTTGTGGAAGGTGCGGCGCGGCATCGGACGCCCGTTGGAGAATGCCGAGCGTACCCAGCACTCGTCAAGCCCGGCGCGGGTGATGCGGCCGTAGCGGCGTATGGTGTCGACAAACCAGATGTATCGGTTCAGCAGGTCGCGGGCCATGGCTTGTCAGACGGCGGCTTTTGCCTTGCCGAGCGAGAGCAGGCGGAGTCCGGCGACGGTCAGCAAGGCGTTGATGATGAGCAACTCGAAGCTTGTCTCGTAGCCGAAGCACTCGGCGAGAACTTTCTGAACCACCCATGACAGGCAGGGCGCCGCCACACAGACGAGCGGTACGAAGCGGTCATGGACGGGCCGCTTCCAGAACATGCCGTAGACAAACAGACCGAGAATAGGCCCGTAGGTATACGAGGCGAGGGTGTAGACTGCCGAGATGGCGTCCTGGTCGCTCAGATAGTAGAAAGCGATGATGACAAGACCCATGATGGCCGACATGGCGACATGCACGGCCTTGCGGGTGCGCGTCAGGCCTCTGTCGTCGTGCTTGCGGTGGGCGCCGAGGATGTCGACGGTGAAGGATGTCGTCAGCGACGTCAGCGCCGATCCGGCAGCCGAGTATGCCGCCGAGATGAGTCCGAGCACAAAGAGTATGCCCACGATGACGGGCACGTCCGGGTGGGTGGCGACCATGCCGAAGAGCTCGTCGCTCTTGTCAGGAAGCGACATACCCTTGCTGTCGACGAAGATAACGAGCAGCGTGCCTAAAAGCAGGAACAGAGCGATGACGAAGAACTGCGTCACGCCGCTCACAATCATATTCTTGCGGCTCTCGCGGTGGTCCTTGCAGGCAAGATTGCGCTGCATCATGTCCTGGTCGAGACCGTTGGTAGCTATCGCCATGAACACGCCGGCAAGAAACTGCTTCCAGAAGTATGTGCCCTCCTTGGGGTTGTCGAAGAAGAACATCCGCGACGTGTGGTGCGAGGCGATGGCATCGGTCATCTCGCCGAAGGAGAACCCGAGGTTGGCGGCGACGAAGTAGATGCACAGCACCACTGACATAATCAGGCAGAAACTCTTGAGAGTGTCGGTCCAGATAAGCGTCTTGACGCCTCCCTGCACCGTATAGAGCCATATCAGGGCTATGGTGACTATGACGTTGAACACGAAGGGGATGCCTAAGGGCGAGAAGACAAGCAGCTGGAGCACGGCGCACACCACGAAGAAACGCACGGCGGCTCCGAGCATCTTGGAGACGAAGAAGAACCATGCGCCGGTGCGGTAGGTCGAGCGCCCGAAACGCTCCTCAAGATAGCCGTAGATGGATATCAGGTTGCGGCGGTAGAACATCGGCACAAGCACGAATGCTATCACGGCATAGCCCACGATGAAGCCAAGCACCATCTGCAGGTAGGCGTAGCCCTTGCCGACGACCATGCCCGGCACGGAGATGAAAGTCACTCCCGAGATGGCGGCACCTATCATGGCGAAGGCAACAACAGGCCAGGGCGCATTGCGGTTGCCGGTGAAGAACGTTGAGTTGTCGCTGCCGCGGGATGCGAAGTATGACAGCCCCATGAGCAGGGCGAAGTAGGCGGCGATAGTGATGATGATCAGTAAGGGTGACATATCATTCGGCATATAAAAGGTAAGGGCGGCGTTGGCGGCGGAACTTCTCCACATCGCCCTGCCACGTGGCCTTGATTTCGGCGGCAGACTTGCCATCCTCAATCATCGCGCGGATGTCGCCGCGGCCGATGAGAAGCTCGAAGAATGAGCGGAAGAACTTGTCGCCCATGCCTAAATCACGGTAGGCGTCAATAAGATACTCGAGATTGATGCCCTGCGCTATGGCATCCTCTTCAGAGACCGTGCGCAGGTCGACGCCCTTGCACAACTTGCCGAGCTGAGGCGGATTCTTGGCGCCGGCGACACTGCGCGGCGTGAACTCGAAGCTGCGGCCTTTCATCGACGGATGACCGTAGACCTCGAAGGGCATGTCGGTGCCGCGTCCGAGGCTGACAGGTGTGGCCTCGAAGTAGCATACCGACGGATAGAGATATATCGCCAGCATGCTGCGCAGGTTGGGCGACGGCGGCACCGGCAGGCGGTAGCGCGTAGAGTGGGTGTAGCCCTTGCACGGCACGACCGACAGCCTTGCCTTGGCGCCGTTTCGGAGCCATCCCTCGCCGTTGGCCATACGGGCGATCTCGCCCAGAGTCAGGCCGTGCACGACCGGAATAGGCAGCCTTCCCACGCCCGACTCATACTTCATGTCGAGAATGGGGCCGTCGACAGTCATGCCGTTGGGGTTGGGGCGGTCGAGCACGACAAAGTCCTTGCCGTGCGCCACGGCGGCGTTCATAAGGTCAATCATAGTGCAGTAATAAGTGTAGAAGCGCAGACCCACATCCTGGATGTCGCATACTATCACGTCGATACCGTCCATTATTTCCTTCGAAGGCATACGCTTGTCCTTGCCCCCGTATAGCGACGCGATGGGTATGCCCGTCGGTTTGTCGACCGAGTTGCCCACATGCTCGCCCGCATCGGCAGTGCCGCGGAACCCGTGCTCGGGCGAGAACAGAGTCACAACATCGATGCCATTCTCCAGCATCACATCGAGCGTGTGTCGCCCGAAGGCCTGCCCGGTGTGGTTAGAGAACAGAGCCACCTTTTTGCCCTTGAGCATAGGCACATACACGTCGGGCTGCTCAGCGCCGACAGTCACTTCCGCCTCCGACACCGCACATCCGGCAGCGACGAAGAGCAGTAAAAATAGATACTTTATAATACAGTTCATCGGGTTTAGAAAATTGCGTCCGTAAATATAGTGCAAAAAACAGAGTCACACATTTTAAAAACAGTATAAATATATTAACAGATATTAAAACCGCCAAAACACTTGCAAAGCCCGAATAAACTCCCTAACTTTGCATCGCAAACACGGGGTACTAGCTCATCTGGCTAGAGCGCGACACTGGCAGTGTCGAGGTGAGCGGTTCGAGTC
>JAICZO010000381.1 GCA_029057255.1 Muribaculaceae bacterium
CCCGAGCGCAACCTGTGGCTCAAGATGAAGTAGAAGACCCTCCGCGGCAGTCGTACAGGTCTCGGCACTACCGCCGAGGGCGACATGATTGCCGCAATGGGACTGCGCTACGGCACCCCCGAGGCCACAGCTTTCAGCGAGAGCGTGCACCGTGCGGTGGCCATCGCAGCATATACCGAGTCGGTCGAGATGGCCGCACAGCGCGGAGCCTTCGAAGTGTACGACGCCGCCCGCGAGGCTTCGAACCCCTACATTCAGCGTCTTGCCGAGGCTTCCCCCGAGATGTATGAACGCATGAAAGTCCAGGGTCGACGCAACATCGCATGCCTCACCATCGCGCCTACCGGCACCACGAGTCTGATGACACGCACATCGTCGGGCATCGAGCCTGTATTCATGCCCGTCTACAAGCGCCGCCGCAAAATCAACGCCGCCGAGGCCGTGGCTCGCGTCGACTATGTCGATGACTCGGGCGACGCTTTCGAGGAGTACATCGTATACCACCCCAAGTTCCTCGACTGGATGAAGATTGCCGGCATAGATACCGACAAAGAGTACAGCCAGGCCGAGCTTGACGAAATCGTGGCCATGTCGCCCTATGCCGGAGCTACCGCCAACGACATCGACTGGAACGAGAAAGTGGCCATGCAGGGCCGCATTCAGAAGTGGGTGGACCACTCTATATCCGTGACAATCAACCTCCCCGCCGACATCACGGTCGATGCTGTCGAGAGCCTCTACCGTCAGGCATGGCACGCAGGCTGCAAGGGATGCACCGTATATCGCGACGGCTCGCGCTCCGGTGTGCTCGTCGCCGTCGAGAAAGAGAAGAAGGCCGACTGTCACTCGCATGAACCCATCATGGCAAAGCGCCCTGTCGAGCTTGAGGCCGACGTCGTGCGCTTCCAGAACAATAAGGAGAAGTGGATCGCTTTTGTCGGTCTTGTCGACGGACGTCCCTATGAGATTTTCACCGGACTTGCCGACGACGAAGACGGCATCTTTATCCCCAAGTCGGTGACACACGGATCCATCGTGAAGGCTGTCGACGAGAACGGTGCCAAGCGTTATGACTTCCGCTTCGTCAACAAGCGCGGACACAAGACCACTATCGAAGGCCTGTCCGACAAGTTCAATCCCGAGTACTGGAACTATGCCAAACTGATATCCGGCGTGCTCCGCTACGGCATGCCTATCGACCAGGTGCTCAAGCTTGTAGGCGGACTCGAGCTGAACTCCCAGTCAATCAACACATGGAAGATGGGCGTCGAGCGCGCTCTCAAGAAATATCTCCCCAACGGCACCACCGCAAAGGGACAGAAGTGTCCCAACTGCGGTCAGGAGACGCTTGTATATCAGGAGGGATGCCTCATCTGCACATCGTGCGGAACGTCGAAGTGCGGCTAAGCTGACGGATTTTTCCGTTTTTAATAAATTATTCGTAAATTTGCCAGCAACTATGGCAAAGACAGCAGATTTACGACATATAATCCTCACCTTTATTGCGCTTTTGGTGTGTGCCTTCACGCCAAAAGCGCAAATTAATACTGACCAGGTCATGCGGATAGGGCAGAACGCGCTCTATTTCGATGACTACGTGCTCTCGATCCAATACTTCAACCAGGCCATACAGGCAAAGCCATATCTCGCGCAGCCGTACTTCCTCAGAGCTATCGCAAAGCTCAATCTCGAGGACTATGCCGGCGCCGAGGCCGACGCCTCGAAGGCTCTCGAGCTGAACCCCTATCTTGCCGACGCATGGGAGGTGCGCGGCGTCGCCCGCCAGAACATGGGGCGCAGCCGTGCCGCTGCCGACGACTATACGAG
>JAICZO010000382.1 GCA_029057255.1 Muribaculaceae bacterium
CTCCTACCCGCTGCACATCCACATGACCAACATCAGCTGGAACTATCACAGCGACGTGGGCGCTGTCGACGAGCTTCAGTGCTACCTGGTGCTCAACCTCAACAAAATCTCGGAGGATTACTACCGCCATGTGCTCTCGGTATGGGTGGCCAACGACGGTATTGCCGGTAGCCTCGGCTCGGTAGGTCTCGGCGAGCCTGTCTTCGAGAGCAGCAATGTCAGCACCGGTGCCGGCGTGGTGTCGTCGGCGACAGGCAACATAGTCAGGATAGACATAAGCGAAATAATCAAGTCCCGGCAGGGGGCTTGATTGACTGCCCTGACACTATACCGCAAGCGGCGGCGAGACTGGATCTCGCCGCCGCTTGCGGTATCTGCTGATTACCTGCGGACTGTTATGCCGCAGAGAGGGGAGTGTGATATCAGATATTCGAACGGTCTTTGTTCGACTTGTGGAAGAACAGCTTGTGTTCGATGTACTCCTGAGTAGCGATCAGAGTGGGCTTGGGGAGTCGCTCGTAGTAGCGGGAGATTTCGATCTGCTCACGGTTCTCGCTCACTTCCTCGAGGTTGTCGTTGTAGGGAGCAAACTCCTGCAGCTTCTTCTCAAGGTCAGTCTTCATCTGTGCTGCAATCTGGTTGGCACGACGAGCGATGATCGATACAGTCTCGTAGACGTTACCGGTGTCCTTCGAGAGTTCAATCATGTCGCGGGTAACCGTAGTGAGAGGGGTGTTGTTTTTCTTGAAATCCATCATTATGTAATTTTGGAATTTTGTTTTTCTTGTTAGAGTAGAGGAGAGGACCTTTCAGTCTTTGACATATCTGCGGGCAATCTTGAGGATGTTGTCTGCCTCGCTTCTGTTTCGGCTGTCAGGGTAGTTGTTTATGAAAGAGTAATACTCGTCGATAACATCGCGGAAGCGGTCGGCCTTACGTTCTTCGACCGAGTTGTCGGCTTCCTGATAGAGCGCCTTCAGAATGAGCATCTCAAGGTCCTCTTTGTATTTTGAGTAGGGATAGTCCTTGACGGCGTTCTGAGCCACGATGACCGCGCTGCGGTAGTTGTTGCCCATGTAGTTGCCGAGGTTGTAGTAGAGCTGGGCGTTCTGGAGCTGCTTGAGAGTGAGCTTGTCCTGCAGCTCGAAGATGGCGTTCTGCGCGATAGAGACTTTGTCGCTGCGGGGGAAGTAGTCAAGGAATGCCTGCAGCTCCTCGATGGCCTGTATCGTGCCTGTCTGGTCGAGCTGGGGGTCGGGGCTGTCGAGGTAGTATCCGTATCCGCAGAAGAATCGTGCCGACTCGGCGTACTTGCCTTTGGGGTAGCGGGTGTAGTAGTTCTTGAGGTACACACCCGATGTGAGATAGTCCTTGTTCTCGTAGTGGCTCATACCGAGCAGGTAGAGCGACTCCTCGGCCTTGTCGGAGCCTTTGAAGACAGCGATGCAGTCCTTCAGCAGAGTGGCTGCCTGAACATACTTTTTCTCTTCGAACGCGCGCTTGGCGTACTCGAACTTGTAGTCGTAGTCCTCGCTCTTCTGCACCCTGGTATACTCACCGCAGGAGCAGAGCAGAAGCACAGCCGCTATGTAGATTATGTAATTACGCATAGATATAGTGCGGCCATAATGGCCGCTTTGGGCTGCAAAGTTAGTAAAAAATGCGTAAACTCAAGCGAGGTGAGTCTCTTTTTGCCAATTATTAACACTTTGCCGGGGCAGTGTTTTACATCACGTTGAGCACCTGCTCCTTTATCTGCTCGAGGAGGTCTTTCATCCTGACGACTATGGCCTGCATCTCGGCGTGGTTGCTTTTGCTGCCGAGGGTGTTGATCTCGCGACCCATTTCCTGGGCGATGAAGCCGAGCTTCTTGCCCTGTCCGGGTCCTGCGGCATTCATAGTCTCCATGAAGTATGCGAGGTGCTTGGCCAGGCGCTGCTTCTCTTCGTTGACGTCGAGCTTCTCGATGTAGAAAATCATCTCCTGCTCGAGGCGTCCTTTGTCGTACTCGGCCACGGGTATCTTGGCGAGGCTGTCCTCGATGCGCTGGCGTATCTTGACCACGCGCTCTTTCTCGTAGGGCTCTACCTGAGCGAGGAGCTCGCCGATGGCTTGTATGCGGGTCTCGAAGAAGCGCTCGAGGGCTTCGCCTTCGGCACGGCGGTGAGCCAGCAGCCCTTCGGCGGCGGCCTCGACGGCGCGTGCGAGAGCCTCGGCGTCGGCGTCATCGGCAGTCTCGGCCGTCTCGCTGTGCATCACGTCGGGGAAACGCATCAGCACCGAGTACCAGTCGGCCGGCTCGGGTATGCCCAGCTCTGCTGCAGCCTCCGACACCTGGCGGCGGTATTCCTTCATGGCGTCGACGTTGAGCCTCGACGCGACGGCGGTCTGCGCTCCGGGGAGGGTCTCGGCGGTAATCAGCACGTCGGCTTTGCCGCGCTCGAGGAGGCGGGCTACGGTCGAACGCACGTCGAGCTCGCGCTCGCGGAACGAATAGGGTATGCGGACATTGAGGTCAAGCTGCTTGGAGTTTAGCGACTTGATCTCGACACTTATCTTCTTTGTTGGCGATTCGGCTACGGCTTTGCCGAAACCGGTCATTGACATCAACATAGGCTGATAGATTCGGCCCGACCCTCATTGCTTCTGCCTCGTGCCTGTTTGTGAGAGGGTTGGCGCGCAGGTGGCGCTTAGGCGAGTGCAAAATTACAAAAATCAGCCGTAACGGCTGCGTTTTTATGGTAAAATTTGCTAACTTTGCCATCTAAAGCATAAGAAAATATCAATGGCGACTATACTGAATATAGAGACTTCGGGCACCACATGCTCTGCCGCGCTTACTTCGGAGGGCATGATTGTGGCGCACCGCGAGGACTTCAACGGACGCAACCACGCCGCGCTCCTGAGCGGTTTTGTAAAGTACTGCCTCGACTATGCCGCCGAGAAGCAGATGCACGTCGACGCTGTGGCTGTCAGCCTCGGCCCGGGCAGCTACACCGGCCTCCGTATAGGCCTCAGCGAGGCCAAGGGTCTTGCATATGCCCTCGATGTGCCGCTGATCGGCATCGACACGCTTGAGCTGATGGCCACGAGGGTCATGTTCTCGGTCGACGGCATCGACCCCGACACCGTCTTCATACCGATGGTCGACGCGCGCCGCATGGAGGTGTATACCGCAGCCTACGACTTCGGCCTCGAGAAGCTGCTGGCTCCCTGCCCGCTCATCCTCGACGAGACTTCATATGCCTCGCTGAAGGAGTCGGGGCGCCCCCTGCTGTATTTCGGCAGCGGTGCCGAGAAGGCGCGGCCGCTGATGGACGACTGCTGCCGGGCTACATTCGTGCCCGAGGTGGAGCCTCTGGCTGTGGATATGATAGCCCTTGCCGACCGGGCATACAGCAGGCGCGACTTCCTCGACCTTGCGTACTCGACGCCCTTATATCTTAAAGAGTTCCAGGCCACGAAACCTAAAAACAAAGTGCTGTGAATCCTGACTACGTATCCGACATCCGCGCTGCGGCCGACGTTGTCCGCAAAGGCGGCATAATCCTCTATCCGACCGACACGGTGTGGGGCATAGGCTGCGACGCCACCGACTCGGCCGCCGTCAAGCGCGTCTTCGAGATAAAGCGCCGCGCCGACGCCAAAGCGCTTATCACGCTCGTAGGCTCTATAGCTCAGCTCGAGCGCACTGCCGACGGCATCGCCGACGTGGCATACCAGCTCATCGAGTTCAGCGACCGCCCTGTCACCATCGTCTACGACCGCCCGCTGCCCGCGGCGCGCATCGCCCCCGAGCTTGTCGCCGAAGACGGCACTATCGCCGTGCGGGTGACGTCGGAGGAGTTCTCGGCCGGGCTGTGCAACGCACTGCGGCGTCCGCTGGTGTCGACATCGGCAAATATCAGCGGTCAGCCGGCGCCCGCCTGCTTCGCCGAGATATCGCCCGAAATCATCGAGGCCGTCGACTATGTGTGCCTGTCGCGACGCGCCGAAGCTCCCGGCGCGGGAGTCAGACCGTCGTCGATTATCCGCCTGAGCGAAGACGGCCTCTTCAGAATCATAAGACAATAATCAGCTGCCTATGAAGCAGATAAGCCGACATAGACTCGAGTACTGTCTCTGCGACCTTGTCATGGTCGCCGTCGGCTGGTTGTGCTTCAATGTGGCGCGATTCTATACGCTGCCCGCGGCAGCGATGTTTGAGTCACTGTCGAGCTTTCTGACTTACAGGCAGATAGTGCTCGGACAGCTGATAATACCGCCTTGCATGGTAGCGCTCTACGCCCTGTCCGGCTCGTACAACCGCTCCAACACTCTCTACAAGTCACGCCTCGACGAAGTGCTCAACGCCCTTGTGGTGTCGGTCATCGGCACGGTAGGCATCTTCTTCGCCGTGCTTATCAACGACAACATCCCCGAGCGCGTCACGGGCTATGAGCTGATTTTCATGCTTCTGTGCTGTCTGTTCGTGCCCACTGCCACGGCCAGGCTTGTGACGGTGACGCGCAATGCCCGCCGGATACGCACCGGCGACTATGTCATGAACACGCTCGTCGTCGGAGCGTCGCCCGAGCACGCCCTCAAGGTGTCGCGCATCATGTCGTCGGAGGCCCACTCGGGGCTGAAGATTATAGGCTGCTATGACATCGACGGTTCGGCCGACGGCGGCAGTATCAACGGTCTGCCCGTGTACTCGGGTGAGCCCCTGCCGGCGCTGTGTGGCCGCCTCGGCGTGCAGGCCGTGGTCGTCATGCCGTCGTCGCACGGGCTGATGCGTACGGCCGAGACCATCAACGAACTGTACGCACTCAACGTGCCTCTCTTCCTCACTCCCGACCTCCACAGCCTTATGACGGCGCGCCCCAAGGTGTCGTCGGTGACGTCCGAGCCTATCGTCGACATCACCAATGCGAGCATCTCTCCGGCTAACGTCAATCTCAAGCGCCTCGGCGACATCATGGTGTCGGCAGTGGCGCTGGTGTTGCTCTCGCCGCTGTATGCCGCCCTCGCGGTAGCGGTGAAGCTCGATTCGCGCGGCCCGGTCTTCTATCGCCAGAGGCGCATAGGCTACCACAAGAAGCCTTTCGACATAATAAAATTCCGCACCATGCGCACCGATGCCGAAGTGTCGGGTCCAGCCCTTACATCCGACGACGACCCGCGTGTGACCCGTGTCGGCCGCGTGCTGCGCAAGTACCGCCTCGACGAGCTGCCTCAGTTCTGGAACGTGCTCGTCGGCGAGATGTCGCTCGTCGGCCCGAGGCCCGAGCGGGAGTTTTTTATCCGTCGTATTGTGGAGCGCGTGCCCGCCTACAGCCTCATCCATCAGGTGCGGCCGGGCATCACGTCGTGGGGCATGGTCAAGTACGGCTACGCCTCGAGCGTCGACGAGATGATAGAGCGACTGCCTTACGACCTTCTCTATATAGAGAATGTGTCGCTTGGCGTCGACCTTAAAATATTGTTTCATACTGTCGATACCGTGATAAACGGCAGGGGTCGCTGAAGCCTCTGTGACAGCAACAGGTAAAAAAGTATATGGCAAAGACAACTGAACGAAATATTATGCCCGGACGGCTCAGGGAGATGTTCTTCTCCTTCCTGCTCTGGCGCGAAAAGCACATCAAGGAGAAAAACTTCGTGCTCGTGCTCGCTCTGCTCGTGGGTGTGTGCAGCGGCGTGGCGGCTATAGTGCTCAAGTTCCTGATACACTATATATCGACAGTGCTGACTCGCGGCGTCAACCTTGAGTCGGGCAACTGGATCTATATACTGCTGCCTGCCGTCGGTGTCGTAATCACCGCTCTCTATGTGCGCTATGTGGTGCGCGACGACATCTCGCACGGCGTCACCCGCGTGCTGTATGCCATCTCTCAGAACAAGAGCCGTCTCAAGCGGCATAACATCTACACGTCGGTCGTGGCCTCGTCGGTGACGATAGGCTTCGGAGGTTCGGTCGGAGCCGAGGGCCCTATAGTCTATACGGGCGCGGCCATAGGCTCCAATCTCGGGCGGGTGTTCCGCATGTCGCCGCGCATCCTCATGATACTCGTGGGCTGCGGCGCCGCCGCCGGTATCGCGGGCATCTTCAAGGCTCCTATCGCCGGCATGCTTTTCACGCTCGAGGTGCTGATGCTCGACCTGACGGCCATGTCGGTCATGCCCCTGCTCATCGCCTCTATCACGAGCACTACGATAGCATATGTCTACACGGGTTATGAATTTGAGTTCTTCTTCGCGCAGACCGAGAACTTCTATACGTCGCGCATCCCCTACGTCATCCTGCTGGGCATAGTCAGCGGCTTCGCGTCGCTTTACTTCACCCGCGTGATGAACATGATGGAGAATTTCTTCCGACGCTTCAAGAACCGCTGGTTCAAGACCCTTGTAGGCTGCTGCATCCTGTCGGCTCTCGTGTTCTTCTTCCCGCCGCTTTACGGCGAAGGCTACGGCGCGATAGTGGGGCTGCTTGCCGGCGACACGTCGTCGATTGTCAACGGTTCTATTTTCTACAGCGACCGGTACGAGGTGTGGTTCCTGGCTCTGTTCATCGGGCTTGTCATTGCCACCAAAGCTTTCGCCACGTCGGCCACCAACGGTGCCGGAGGCGTGGGCGGCACGTTCGCGCCGTCGCTCTATGTGGGATGTATGACCGGCTTCCTCTTCGCCTACATCGTCAACCACCTCGGCCTTGTCGAGCTGTCGACCAAGAACTTCGCCCTTATAGGCATGGCGGGTGTGATGAGCGGCGTCATGCACGCTCCTCTGATGGCCATCTTCCTCACGGCCGAGCTGACGGGCGGCTATGAGCTGTTCCTGCCGCTGCTGATAGTCAGCACCATATCGTATGGCACAATCAAGATGTTCGAGCCGTACTCAATCTATACGATGCGACTTGCCAAGCGCGGCGAGCTGCTGACGCACCACAAGGACAAGGCCGTGCTGACTCTTCTGAAAATCAACAATGTCATCGAGACTGACTTCCTGCCCGTAACGCCCGAGATGACACTCAAGGATATGGTCGACACCATAGCCAAGAGCAAGCGAAACCTCTTCCCCGTGCTCAACGACCGCGGCGAGCTGCTCGGCGTGGTGCTCCTCGACGAGATACGCAACATCATGTTCCGCCCCGACCTGTACCGCCGCATGCGTGTGAGCACTTTCATGTCGATACCGCCGGCCAAAATCGAGCTGGGCGAGAACATGGACAAGGTCATGAAGACCTTCGACACCACCGGGGCGTGGAACCTCCCTGTGGTCGAGAACGGCCGATATGTCGGCTTCGTGTCCAAGAGCAAGATATTCAACTCTTACCGCCGCGTGCTGCGTCACTACTGCGACGACTGACGCCCGGTGACTGATACAAAAATCGAGGCCGCTCCTTTCGGGGCGGCCTCAATCGTTATGCGGGATTATGTACCGGATTATTCTTCGCTGAGGAGCTCGAGCATCTTGATTGCCGATACGGGGATACGTGTGCCGGGGCCGAAGATTGCCGCTACGCCTGCCTTGTAGAGGAAGTCATAGTCCTGAGCGGGGATAACACCGCCGGCGGTGACCATGATGTCCTCGCGGCCGAGCTTGCGGAGCTCTTCGATAACCTGCGGGATGAGAGTCTTGTGGCCTGCAGCGAGCGACGATACACCGAGGATGTGGACGTCGTTCTCGACAGCCTGACGGGCTGCTTCGGCGGGAGTCTGGAAGAGGGGACCCATGTCGACGTCGAAGCCGCAGTCGGCATAGCCGGTGGCTACCACCTTGGCGCCGCGGTCGTGGCCGTCCTGGCCCATCTTTGCGATCATGATACGGGGCTGGCGGCCTTCGCGCTTGGCGAATTCCTCGCACATCTTCTGTGCGCGCTCGAAGTCGGGGTCTTGTTTTGTTTCTGAAGAGTACACGCCTGAGATAGTTCTGATTACAGCTTTGTAGCGGCCTACGACTTCTTCGCAGGCGTCGGATATTTCGCCGAGGGTGGCGCGGAGTCCGGCAGCCTTGACGGCGAGGTCGAGCAGGTTGCCTTTCTTGGTGCGTACGCACTCGGTGATAGCCTCGAGGGCTTCTTTCACCTTGGCTTCGTCGCGGTGAGCCTTGACGTCGTTGAGGCGCTCGATCTGCTCGCGGCGTACCTCGGTGTTGTCAATCTCGAGGATGTCGATGGGATCCTCGTGGTCGAGACGGTACTTGTTGATGCCGACGATGGTCTGACGGCCGGAGTCGATGCGGGCCTGGGTGCGTGCCGAAGCCTCCTCGATGCGGAGCTTGGGCAGACCGGTCTCGATAGCCTTGGCCATGCCGCCGAGCTTCTCGATTTCCTGGATGTGCTCCCATGCGCGGTGAGCGATCTCGTTGGTGAGAGCCTCGACGTAGTACGAACCGCCCCAGGGGTCGATGGCACGTGTTACCTGTGTCTCTTCCTGGATGTATATCTGAGTGTTACGTGCGATACGAGCCGAGAAGTCGGTAGGCAGCGCGATAGCCTCGTCGAGAGCGTTGGTGTGGAGACTCTGAGTGTGGCCGAGGGCAGCGCCCATAGCCTCGATGCAGGTACGGCCTACGTTGTTGAAGGGGTCCTGCTCGGTGAGCGACCAGCCCGATGTCTGCGAGTGTGTGCGCAGAGCGAGCGATTTGGGGTTCTTGGGGTTGAACTGCTTGACAATCTTTGCCCAGAGCATACGTGCTGCACGCATCTTGGCCACTTCCATGAAGTAGTTCATGCCGATAGCCCAGAAGAACGACAGGCGGGGTGCGAACGAGTCGATGTCCATGCCGGCGTTGACACCTGCGCGGAGGTATTCGAGACCGTCGGCGAGGGTGTATGCAAGCTCGATGTCGCAAGTAGCGCCTGCTTCCTGCATGTGGTAGCCCGAGATCGAGATAGAGTTGAACTTGGGCATGTTCTGCGATGTGTACTCGAAGATGTCGGCGATGATGCGCATCGAGAATTCAGGCGGGTAGATATATGTGTTACGCACCATGAATTCCTTGAGGATGTCGTTCTGGATAGTACCTGCCATCTCTTCGAGCTTGGCACCCTGCTCGAGACCGGCGTTGATGTAGAAGGCGAGTACGGGGAGCACGGCGCCGTTCATTGTCATCGAGACGGACATCTTGTTGAGGGGTATGCCGTCGAAGAGCACCTTCATGTCGTCGAGCGAGCAGATCGACACACCTGCCTTGCCGACGTCGCCCACTACGCGTTCGTGGTCGGCGTCATAGCCGCGGTGTGTTGCGAGGTCGAATGCTACAGAGAGACCCTTCTGGCCGGAAGCGAGGTTGCGGCGGTAGAAGGCGTTGGACTCGGCAGCTGTCGAGAAGCCTGCGTACTGGCGGATGGTCCAGGGGCGCAAGGGGTACATGGCGCTGTACGGGCCACGCAGGAAGGGGGGTATGCCCGACATGTAGTTGAGGTGTTCGAGACCCTCGAGGTCGGACTTGGTGTAAATCGGTTTTACGGGTATGAGCTCGGGAGTCGTCCACTCTTCTGCATGGGCGTCAGCCGCGGGCTTGGGACCGCATGTCCCTGCCGTGATGTCGATATTTCTAAAATCGGGTTTCATAGTCTGATATGTGGCTGAGACAGTCGGGTTTATTTGTTAAGAAGACGGTTGTTGAAGTCACGCAGTGTCTCGAGCACGTTGCAGCGAACGTGTACGAAGTCGTTGATGCCTGCTGCCTTGAGCTCGTCGGTGCATGCGGGAGCGCCTGCTACCACGAACTGAGCGCGGCCGTCAAGGTACTTGAATGCGGCGGGAGCGAGCTCGGCGTATTCGTCGTCGGACGAGCAGAGCACGATGACGTCGGCACCCTGTGCGAGTGCGGCGTCGACGCCTTCCTCAACGGTGTTGAAGCCGAGGTTGTCGATAATCTCGTAGCCGGCGCAGCCGAAGAAGTTGGTCGAGAACTGTGCGCGTGCAAGACGCATGGCGAGGTTGCCGATGGTGAGCATGAACACTTTGGGACGGCGTGCTGCTGCTTCTGTCTCGAGGCGGAGTGCCTCGAAGTCGGTGGCGGCGCGCTTCATGCACAGGGCGTTGGGACCCTTCTCGGTGCTGCATCCGCAGTGACATCCTTCGCCCTTCTCGATCTTTGAAGCGGCGGTCTCGTTGATGTTGGGGTACTGGTTTGTGCCCAGGAGTATCTCTTTGCGACGGGCAACGTCGGTGTGACGCTTCTCGCACGATTCGTTGACAGCTTTCTGAACATCGCCGCGGCCTACCGCACCGAAGAAACCGCCTTCTTCCTCAACGGTGGCAAGGAAGAGCTTCCATGCCTCTTCGGCGATAGATACGGTGAGCTTCTCTACATAGTAGCTGCCGCCTGCGGGGTCGACCACCTTGTCCATGTGGCTCTCCTCTTTGAGGAGGAACTGCTGGTTGCGGGCGATGCGCTCCGAGAAAGCGTCGGGAGTCTTATAGGGTACGTCGAAGGGAGTGGTGACGATAGAGTCGACACCGGCCACACATGCCGAGAAAGTCTCGGTCTGGCTGCGGAGCAGGTTGACGTGTGCGTCGTAGATTGTCTGGTTGAAGAGCGAAGTAGTGGCGCAGACATTCATCTTGGCTGCGCAGAGGCACTCGGGCTTGTACTGCTCTACAATCTGCGCCCAGAGCATGCGTCCGGCGCGGAACTTGGCGATTTCCATGAAGAAGTTCGACGATACGCACATGTCGAATTTGATGCGCTTGGCGACTTCGTCGACGCTGCGGCCTGCGTCGGTCAGGGCTGTGAGCCATGCCGAGCCCCAAGCCAGAGCGTAGCCGAGTTCCTGGTAGATGAATGCACCGCCGTTGGCGAGCATAGCCGATGCCACGTCGAGGCAGCGGATGCCGGCGACGGGAGCCACGGTGTCGAGCAGGCGGCAAGCCTCAGCGACGATGGCTGCGGTGTCGACGCCTTCGATGCCGTGACGGAACTGACGGCGGAGGGGGTTGTACTCGACAGAGCCGCGGAAAGTATCCTCGGCGCCTGCAGCCTTGACAGCCTTGACGAGTTCTTCGGCGACTGCGACGGCCTTGCCGGGGCAGCAGCTGAGGTTGATCTCTACCTTGGCAAGGTCAATGCCTTTGAGGAGCACAGCCACGTCGGCAGCGTCGGCTACCTTGAAGCCGAGCGAGTTGACGCCCTTTGTGAGCACGTCGAGAGCGAGGGTGT
>JAICZO010000383.1 GCA_029057255.1 Muribaculaceae bacterium
TCGAGGGCAGGCGCTTGGCGAGCATCGACTTGCCGGAGCCGGGAGGGCCGACGAGGAGTATGTTGTGGCCGCCGGCACATGCCACTTCGAATGCCCGCTTGACATTCTCCTGCCCTTTCACTTCGCTGAAGTCGAAGTCGAAAGAGCCTCCGGTGCGGGCAAATTCGGCACGGGTGTCTACCACGACCGGCTCGAGCGGTGCTGTGCCGCTGAGGAAGTCCACGACCTGTCGCAGATTGTCGACGCCATATACTTCGAGTTTGTTTACGACGGCAGCCTCAGTGGCGTTGGCGGCAGGTACTATAATGCCTTTGAAGCCTCTCGCCCGGGCCTCTATCGCCATCGGGAGCACACCTTTGACCGACTGCACCGAGCCGTCGAGCGACAGCTCGCCGATAATCATATATCGGTCAAGCCCGGGGGCCTTTATCGCCTCTGCGCCCACCAACAGCGCCACAGCGATCGGAAGGTCGTATGCGGCACCCTCCTTGCGGACGTCGGCAGGCGCCATGTTGATGACCACCCCGAAGCGCCCGAGCTTATAGCCCGACTGCGTGATGGCGGCGCGGACACGCTCGTGGCTCTCTTTCACCGCCGTATCAGGCAGGCCGACGATGCAGTACTGCACTCCGGGGCTGACTACAGTCTCGACGGTGACTACCATAGCGTTTATTCCCTGGACTGCTGCTGCATAGGTCTTGACTAACATGACGGACGGTGTTTATCGTTACATTATTTTTTTATAAGACTTGTGGCGACTGCCTCTGCCACCCCGATGTGACCACCCCGGTAGACCTGCGTGCCTGCCGAGTCGCACACTACGAAATAAGGCAAGGCCGGGATGCCGAGCTTGTCGGCCGTCGCCGAGGCTAAGCTGCCGGGCGTCCAGCCCTGCACCCATGATGCGCTGTCGGGACGCATGGAGCGCTTCCATGCCGTTGTGTCGGCATCGAGCGAGAAATCGGCGATGCCGAGAGTGGTTTTGTGCTTGCGGTGCAGACGTCGGAGCACCGGCACGACCGAGTCAGCGCGATATGCACCGGTCTTGGAGAAGGCCATTATGCTGACGGCAAACGAGTCGGGGGCAAATGTCTTGAGGCTGTCGCGGAAGTCGAGATAGGGCACAGACTGCACGGGGGCGAGGGTCTCGTCGGTGACAAGCCTCTGCATGAGATAGTTGAATCCTTCGGTAAGATTCGACGGGCGCGCCGTCGGGTTGATGATGTTCAGCAGCGAGTCGGCGGCCTTGCTGTCGCGCGAGGCGTCAAAGAGGGTCATGAGCAATACCGTCGACAGAATCTCGTCGGGATGGGAGCCTACGTACGATGCCACGAAGGCGTTTGCATCGGCCGCGATAGCGTCCTTGTTGTCGCGCAGCAGCGACGACCACCGGGAGTTGACATCGCCGCCCGACATAGTCGTCGCCAGACGGTCGGCAGGGTCAATGACAAGTTCATAGTTCTCGCCGTTGCGCACCACGAGGCGTGCAAGCGGGCGGTGGTCATAATCGGTAATCTCAAGTATGGCGGGCTGCGACGAGCGCCCGAAGAACTCGAACTCACCCTCACGCGACGCCGTGATGGCCGAGCGGTAGGCCCCGTCGGCAAAGTACTCGACACGGAGGTTCATCGTCGGCTTGCCCTTGATGGAGCCGTTGACGCGGAACTGCTCGCTGTCGGAACAAGCGGCCGCAAGCAGAGCCAGACACAGAAGATATATGAGACGCAAGACTTTCACGACGCACTAAAAATCACTGAACAGTTTGGGCTTGATCAGCAGACCGACACGGATCTGCGAGTGGAATTTGTTGTACTCGAGCAGTCCTTCGCCGTAACCGTTGTAGAACTGCAGGAAGAGGTACTGGTTGTCGCGCTTGAAGATGCGGTACGAAAGGTCGACGACCACATTGCAGCTGAAGTGCTTGCGGGGTGTGATGGTGACACCGCCGCTGAAGCGCCTGTTGTCGCTCAGCACCTGGAAACCGGCCTGGCATATGCCGACATAGTCGATAAGGTCCTTGTTGTTCATGCCGTCGACGATAGGCACCCATATCTTGCTGTGCACCATCAGGTTCTTTGTTATCATGACGTTAGCTGCAAGGGCCACGCGGTTCCACGAGCGCGACTGTATGCTGTCGCGACCGTTGCTCTCGTGCTCGACAATCAGCGTCAGCTTGCCTATGTATCTGTTCTTGACGAAGAGCGGCTTGGTCAGACCGATGCCGGGGTTGAAGTTAAGGTCGGTCATCGGCATCGAATTCTCGAGCACGTTCCAGAAACACTTCTGAGAGTAGAACAGATAGAGATACGTACCCCAGGGCAGAGTGCTTCGGGTAAGACGCTGCGAGATAGAAATCTGAAACTTGACGTTGGTATTCGTCTTGTCAGGTCGCTGCCCTATCGACGGACCGAAGATAAAGTAATTGTCCTTGTACAGGCCGAAGTACGGCTGGTTGGAGAAGTCCCTCTTCACGCTGTCGGCGTCGAGAGGGTCGCCACCGCCTGTAAGCAGAATCTGTGCGGGAGCGCACAGACACGAAAGCAAGAGTACGATACTAAGCAGTAAACGCGTCATCGGAGGCATAGGTATAATATAAAAAATCAGGGTGCCGGGCATATGTTCCGTCCGGCACCCGTATTCTTGGTTATTAATCAGATTACATCTTTCTCATCCGACTCTATCGCCTCGGCAACAGGTGCGGGAGAATCGGACGTCACGCGCTCGAGCCATTTTACCATGCCGAACATCACGAGCATCGACACGAGGCAGACAGCGAGGAATACGCCCCAGGCATAACTGATGGGCCACTTGTTGTACATCAGCGGGCCGATCCACAGCAGAAGGTTGCCGACTGCTGTGGCTCCGAGCCAAAGACCCTGACAGAGACCCTGCAGGTGCTTGGGAGCTACTTTCGAAACAAAGGAGAGACCCAGCGGAGAGATGAACAGCTCGGCTACAGTAAGGAAGAAGTAGAGTGTGATGAGCACCCAGGGACCTGCCTTGAGGCCTTCTTTGGCGGTAATGGCCATAGCGCGGAAAGCGTCGCCCGAGGGATAGCCCTGAATCATACAGTAGATGCAGAGGAAAAGGTAGGCGATGCCGGCAAGACCCATACCGATGGCGATTTTCTTGGGGGTCGAGATTTCACGGCCGCGGCGCGACAGTGCGCCGAAGAACATCATCACAAGCGGGGTGAGAACAATCACGAAGAAAGGATTGACGGCCTGCCATATTTCGGGGGCGATGGTGTCGGTGTCGACGAAGTCACGGGCGAAGAGCGACAGCGATGTGCCGTTCTGGTGGAACGAGAACCAGAAGAAGATAACAATCGCGAGCACGGCGAAGAGGGCGTACATGCGCTGCTTGATTTCCTTGGCCATTGCCGCTTTCTCCTCGGCGGTGTAGTTCTGCACTTCGGCCTTGGCGCGTGCTGCGGGCGAGGGAAGCTGGTTCTTGGTCACGATAAAGATTGTGAGGGAGATGAGCATGGCGGCAACCGACGCGATGAACGAGTAGTGGATGCCGGTGTTGAACACGTCGAGATACTGCGAGCAGAATGCCTGGAGGTCGGCACCGGCGGTGTGACCGGCAGCACTTGCCACGGCATAGAGGTTCTCCATGTTCTCGGCTGTCATTGTATTGGTGGTGCTCAGGAAGTTATGGCACATCTCGGGGAAGTCGGCATTGTAGACCATGTCGTGAACACCGAGCCACCAGCTGCGCAGCATGGGAGCCACGAAGGGAGCGATAAGACCGCCGATGTTGATGAACACATAGAAAATCTGGAAGCCGGAGTCGCGCTGGGCGCTGTAGCGGGGATTGTCATAGAGCTGACCGACGATGGCCTGCAGGTTGCCCTTGAACAGACCGTTGCCGAAAGCGATAAGGAACAGGGCCACGCAAGTGAGGGCGAGCAGCCATGTACTGTTCTCGGGGTTGGCGAGGATGGGGATTGAAAGCACAACATAACCTGCGGTCATGATGATAAGACCGTAGATGATAGTTGCCTTATAGTTCTGTGTTTTGTCGGCTATGACACCGCCCACAAGACTGAGGATGTAGATGCCTGCATAGAAGAACGAGTAGATAAGGGCGCTCTGGTCGCCTGAGAGCCCGAACTTGGAGCAGAGGAAGAGCACTAACACGGCGTTCATGATATAGTATCCGAAACGCTCGCCCATATTGCTCAATGCCGCAGGTATCAGGCCTTTGGGTTGGTTTTTAAACATAGTGACAATTGGTTTATAGTTTTATTGTGCTAAGTTAGCGAAAAAGTTTTAAAAATCAGACGCGACGGCTCGAAAAAACACGAAAACGGATTAATACCGCTACTTTTGCGATTATAAAAGCCCCCGCGAGTATCAGAACGATCAGGGCCGAGCACGGCACGTCGATGACCGTCGAGAGAAAAAGTCCGGCCACCGAAGCGGCAAGCGACACAAGCGCCGAGACAATCATGACCGGCATGAAGCGATGACAGAACACTTCGGCCGTAATCATCGGCAGCGACATGACCGACATCAGGAGCATGATGCCTACAAGGCGGATAGTCAGCACGATACATACGGCGACCATCACGGTCATGGTATAGGAGATGAAGCGCACCGGCAGACCGCTCACCGTAGCGAAATCGCGGTCAAAAGCCACTGCGACGATAGTGCGGCGCTTCCATGCGAAGAATGCCGCGAGCAGCACGGCATATGCCGCAAACAGCAACAGGTCGGATGGATTGACTGTCAGTATATTACCGAACAGAAAAGAGTTGAGCTCGGGCACATATCCGGGAGTCATGAACACGAAGAGCGTGCCTAATGCCATACCCAGGGCCCAGATAACAGCTATGGCCGAGTCTTCGCGCAGCTTGAGGTTGCGCGACAGAAGCTCCACACCAAGCGACGACCCTACGGCAAACACCGCGGCCATCGCCACCGGACTGATGCCGAGGAAGTAGCCGAGGCCGAGGCCGCCGAAGCACGCGTGCGTCACGCCTCCCGACAGAGCCACCATGCGACGCGTTATGATATACGTGCCGATGACCGCCGAGCATACGCTCAGAAGCGCGACCGCAAGCAGAGCCTGCACAAAGAATCCATATTCAAGATACTGTAGCATGTGTCTTTGACTGCCAGGCTTCGGCAACAATCATTATAAGTTCGTCGCGCACGGGCGCGGGCAGAGCCACTCCTCTGAGCTGCAGGCTGCGGGCCCATCCGGCTATATCTTCGGCACGGGTTGTCAGAAGAATGTCGCGGAACTCCTCGATCTCGTCGTCGGAGTATTCGTCGGGCCGGCGTCCGGCAAAACGGTCAAGCTCCTCGTCGTCATAGTACTCTATCTCCTTCGACACCGACGCCAGCAGCGAGTCTTTCTCGCAGGTGACGTGCATGCCGCAGCACTCTTCCTCTTCGTTGTCGGCGACGGCAGCGGGAGCGTCCGTGCCGGACTGCTGCGAGGAGTGGCGGCGGAGCCACAGACGGTGCTCGCCGTAGAGCAAGGCTCCGGCAAGAATAATCACGACAAGCAGGATAAGCGCGACTGTCATTGTTCTATCTCGGGCAGAGGGTCAGACGGGTCGGCCAGACGGAATCCGGCACTCTCGAGCTGCGTCCAGAAGCCGGGGTAGGACTTGGCCACAACTTCGGCGTTCCTGACCACGATGCCGGGGACGAAGACCGACACCGGAGCAAGAGCCATAGCCATGCGGTGGTCGCCGTAAGTGTCGAACTCGGGCATGGCGGTCACGGGCACACGGCGGCCGTCCCACACAAGAGTGGTGCCGTAGTTCTCCGTGTCGAGCATGCAGCCCAGCTTGGCAAGCTCGCTCCTGAGCGCCTCGATGCGGTCGCACTCCTTGTCGTGGAGAGCGCCGACGCCGGTAAAGCGGAAGGGCACGCCGATAAGACAGCATGTCACAGCGAGCGCCGGCACAGTGTCGGGCATATCAGTAAGGTCGGCATTGAGGAAGCCGTACAGGTCGGGGTCGGGGACAAGCTCGGCATCGGAGCCGTTGAACTCGGTGTTCACGCCTATGTGCGAGAATATCTCAGCCACCTTGCGGTCGCCCTGGAGAGAGTCTTCGGCCAGGCCTCCGACGGTGACCCATCCGGCCGCTACGGCGGCAATCTCATACCAGAATGTAGCGGCGCTCCAGTCGGCCTCGCTCTCGTCGCCTTCCTTTATTCCGGCAGAGCAGTCAATCTCGATTCTGTCGCGGTTGAAGTCCACGACAGCGCCGCGGCGGCTCATCATTTCGGCCGTCATGGTGATATACGGCATCGACTGCACGTTGCCGAGCAGGCGTATTGTCAGCGGAGCCTCCAACAGCGGCGACACCATCATCAGCGCCGACACATACTGCGAGCTCTCCGTGGCGTCTATTTCGACAGAACCGCCGGCAAGCTTACGCCCGCGTATACGCAGGGGCGGGAAACCTTCTTTTCCGACATACTCTATGTCGGCGCCAAGGGTGCGGAGCACTCCTACGAGGTGGCCTATCGGGCGGTTGTGCATGCGCTCCGAGCCTTCGAGAAGGCAGTCTGTGCCTGCCGTGGCGGCACAGAGCGCGGTAAGGAAGCGCATGGCGGTTCCGGCATGGCCGACGTTCACCGACGAGCCGTCGGAGGGCAGGCCTGCATTGAGAATAGCGGCAAGCACGACGGTATCGTCGCAGTCACCGACAAACTCACGGCGCCCCGCCATATGGTTGAGAATCATCGCGCGGGCCGCTATGCTCTTGCTCGGCGGCACCGTGACGGATGTCTCCAATATCTCCTCGGGAGGGAAAATCCTGTAGTCCATCGTATCAGTTTCTTACACTCATCTCCGACTTCACCGCCATCGCGAGGCTCTGGAGGGCGTTGGCGAGCACGCAGCGGGGCGTGCCGACATTGAGGCGAGCAAAACCACTGCCCTGCTCACCGAACATCGTGCCGTCGTTGAGGGCGAGATGCGCCTTGTCGAGCAGCAGGTCCATTATTTCGCGGTGACACATGTGCAGCTCTCTGAAGTCGAGCCACAGCAGGAACGAGGCCTCGGGGCGTATTACCTTCAGCCCGGGGATATTGCGGTTACAGAAGTCGGTGACAAAGTCGATGTTTTCCTCTACATAGGCAAGCATCTGGTCGAGCCAGGCCTCGCCGTTGTTGTAGGCGGCCTCGGCGCCGATGGTACTGATCAGCACGGGAGCGCTGAACTCGTTTACTTCAAGCCAGTTGTAGAAGGGGTCGCGCAGCTCGGGGTTCTTGACCACCATCCAGGAGCTGACAAGACCGGGGATATTGAATGTCTTCGAGGGCGCGCCGAGCATGATGCCGACAGCCTTGGCCTCGGGGCTCACCGACAGGAAGGGTATGTGCTTGCGTCCGGCGAGCATGAGGTCGCCGTGAATCTCGTCGCTGACCACCACTACGCCGGCCTTGTGGCAGATGTCGGCGAGTTCGGCCAGAGTCTCCTTCGACCACTGTATGCCGATGGGGTTGTGGGGGTTGCAGAGAACCATCATGCGAGGTTTCTCCTTTGCTACAATCTCGCGGAGGCCGTCGAGGTCCATTGTGTACTTCTCGCCGTCGAACAGGAGAGGATTCTCGATGACACGCCTGCCGTTGCCCTCGACAACCGTGCGGAAGGGGGTGTAGACCGGCGGCTGGATGACGACACCGTCGCCACGGGTGGTGAAATAGTTGACAGCAAGAGCGATACCCTTGACAACGCCGGGTATGAAGGCGAGTTCCTCGCGCGCTATGCCGAAGCCATGACGACGCAGATTCCAGTCAATAATCGACTGCCAGTAGCCGTCGGCAGCCTCAGAGTATCCAAGTACCGGGTGGCGGAGACGCCTGAGCAGCGCCTCGGTAATTTCAGGACATACGGCGAAGTCAAGGTCGGCAATCCACAGTGGTGTCAGGTCGTGTCGGCCGAAGACGCGGTCAAGGCGGTCGATCTTAATTGCGGAAGTACCGGTGCGGTCAATTACATTGTCAAAGTTGTAGCGTGTCATGGTAGTATTTTATAGAGAGAATATTTGTGCGTGTGCGGCACCGGACGCCGCACACGCACGTTAAGGTTAATCCTTACATTCCTCTGCCGTGGCAGTTCTTGTATTTCTTGCCAGAGCCGCAGGGACAGAGGTCGTTACGGCCGACGCGGGGCTGAGCCTTGGCGGGCATGGGCTTCTCTTTCTGGCCCTGGGGTGCCGAAGCAGCCTGACGCTGTGCGGCCTCGCCGGGCAGCTCTTCCTTGGAAGCGCGGTAGTTCTGCTTGCGGGGCTGCTCCTCGCGGGTCTCCTTCACTTCGGGCTGGCGACGCTCCTGGGGCTGTTCCTGGGGCGACTGAGGCTCCTGCTGGCGGATGAAAATCTGACCGCGCATGAGGGCGGCGACAGCCTTGGAGTTGAGGTTGCTGAGCATGTTCTCGAAGAGGTGGAACGACTCTACCTTATATATAACGAGGGGGTCCTTCTGCTCGTAAGCGGCATTCTGTACCGACTGGCGCAGCTGGTCGAGCTCGCGGAGATGCTCTTTCCAGAGCTCGTCGATGGTGACGAGCATCAGAGCCTTGTGCCACTCTTTGATGATGGTCTTGCACTCGCTGGCGACAGCCTTGCGGAGGTCGGTGCGGATGTTGAACACACGCTTGCCGTCGGTGATGGGCACCAGGATGGGGCCGTCATAGTCGGTATTCTCGGCCATCTGCGAGATGACAGGCATGGCGACTTCGCGGATACGGTCGCTCTTACGGTCGAGAGCAGCCACGGCGGCGTCGTGCAGACGGTTCACCTTCTCCTCGCGGGGCATGTTGGAGTACTCTTCCTCGGTGAAGGGAGCCTCGATGGCGAGCACGCGGAAGATTTCGGTGCAGAGGTCGGGGTACTGTGCCGAGCTTTCGTTGTTGACGATTATATTCTCGACAGTATCGTAGAGCATGTTGATGATGTCGACACCGATGCGCTCTCCGAGCACGGCATGACGGCGGCGCTCGTAGATGTAGGTACGCTGCTTGTTCATCACGTCGTCGAACTCGAGCAGGCGCTTACGGATGCCGAAGTTGTTCTCCTCGACGCGCTTCTGAGCCTTCTCGATGGCGTTGTTGACCATCTTGTGCTCGATCATCTCGCCTTCCTTGTAGCCGAGGCGGTCAAGCATCTTGACAACAGAGTCGGTGGCGAACAGACGCATCAGCTGGTCCTCGAACGACACGAAGAACACCGACGAACCGGGGTCGCCCTGACGACCCGAACGGCCGCGGAGCTGACGGTCGACACGACGCGACTCGTGACGCTCGGTGCCGATGATGGCCAGACCGCCGGCCTCCTTCACTTCGGGTGTGAGCTTGATGTCGGTACCGCGGCCCGCCATGTTGGTGGCGATGGTCACGCAGCCCTTGCGTCCGGCCAGAGCCACGACTTCAGCCTCGCGCTGGTGCAGCTTGGCGTTGAGCACCTGGTGGGGTATCGGGGGCTTCTGCATGTCGAGCATTCGGGCGAGGAGCTCGGATATTTCGACCGACGTTGTGCCGACGAGCACGGGGCGGCCTTCGTTGACGAGGCGCACCACTTCGTCGATGACGGCGCGGTACTTCTCCTTCTTGGTGCGGTACACGCGGTCGTTCATGTCGATACGGGCGATGGGACGGTTGGTGGGGATGGTCACCACGTCGAGCTTGTAGATGTCCCAGAGCTCGCCGGCCTCGGTCTCGGCAGTACCGGTCATACCGGAGAGCTTGTGGTACATGCGGAAGTAGTTCTGCAGAGTGATGGTAGCGAAGGTCTGAGTGGCAGCCTCTACCTTGACGCCTTCCTTGGCCTCGATGGCCTGGTGGAGACCGTCGGAGTAGCGGCGGCCTTCCATGATACGGCCTGTCTGCTCGTCGACAATCTTGACTTTGTTGTCGTCGACGACATACTCGATATCTTTCTCGAAGAGTGTATATGCCTTGAGCAGCTGTGTCACGGTGTGCACGCGCTCCGACTTGACGGCGTAGTTGGCCATAAGCTCGTCCTTACGCTCCTGACGCTCGGCTGCATCGGGTATGTGCTCAAGCTCGGAGAGCTGCGACGCGATGTCGGGCAGCACGAAGAACTGGGGGTCCTGCGAGTGGCCTGTAAGCTCGTCGATACCCTTGTCGGTAAGCTCTACCGAGCGGTTCTTCTCGTCGATGACGAAGTAGAGGGGGTCGGTCACCACGGGCATCTCGCGTGCGTTGTCCTGCAGATAGTAAGCTTCGGTCTGCAGCAGGATGTTCTTCATGCCCTCCTGGCTGAGGAAGCGGATGAGAGCGCCGTTCTTGGGCAGGCCCTTGAAGGCACGGAAGAGGAGCAGGGCGCCTTCCTTGCGCACATCCTTGTCGTCGGAGGCAAGCTTGGTCTTGGCCTCGGCGAGAATGCCGGTGACGAGGCGCTGCTGAGCCTTGACGACTTTCTCGACATTATATTTATACTCGTTGAAGAGCTGGTCGTCGCCCTTGGGGACGGGACCGGAGATAATCAGAGGTGTACGGGCGTCGTCGATAAGTACCGAGTCGACCTCGTCGACGATGGCGTAGTAGTGCTTGCGCTGCACAAGGTCGGAGGGAGTCATGGCCATGTTGTCGCGCAGGTAGTCGAAGCCGAACTCGTTGTTGGTGCCGTATGTGATGTCGCACTCGTAGGCACGGCGGCGCTCGGGGGTGTTGGGTTCATGCTTGTCGATGCAGTCCACCGACGCGCCGTGGAACATATAGAGCGGGCCCATCCACTCGGAGTCACGCTTGGCAAGATAGTCGTTGACAGTCACAACATGCACACCGCGCTTCGAGAGCGAGCGGAGGAAGACAGGGAGTGTTGCCACGAGAGTCTTACCCTCACCGGTTGCCATCTCGGCGATTTTACCCTGATGAAGGACGATGCCGCCGATGAGCTGTACGTCGTAGTGAGCCATATCCCACTTGAGCTCGTTGCCACCTGCAATCCAGTGGTTTTTCCAGATAGCCTTGTCACCCTCGATAGAGACGAATTCACGACCCTGGCCGGCGAGCTCGCGGTCGAAGTCAGTAGCGGTGACGGTGATGGTGTCGTTGGCGGCGAAGCGGGCGGCAGTCTCGCGCACGGTGGCGAAT
>JAICZO010000384.1 GCA_029057255.1 Muribaculaceae bacterium
CTCCTGTCGACGGCGCCTACAGCTTTGTCATGACCGCCGACCGCAAGCTCAAGGTCGTATCCGAGAGCAGCGGCATCGAGGGCATCGAGGCAGCACCTGCCGACGAGGCTGTATACAACCTTCAGGGCGTACGCCTTGACCGCACCCTCGACGAACTCCCCGCCGGAGTCTACATCGTGGGCGGCCGCAAAGTCGTGAAGTAAACAACTACATACCCTATCGAATCGCGGAGGCTGTGTCGTAATTAAGTTTTACGGCGCAGCCTCTCTTTTTTGAGGAGCCGGCTGTGCGGCAGTGGCGAAAAAAACGTAATTTTGCAGTCGTAAATCCTTAACGGTATTCCGGCAGGAGTACTGTCAACCACGATGAAGAATTTCAACACATATATAGATACGCCCGCCGCCGCATTCTGGCGACAGCTTTGCCTCGAGGAGGGGACTTTGCGGCACTACGAGCGCGGCGACTACTTCTTCCGCGAGGGTGAGGTGGCGAAGTACCTCGGCATGATACAGTCGGGCACTCTGAAGTATACCGCTTACAGCGACGACGGCACAGAGTACATACTCGGGCTGGAGTTCGCCGGCGGCTTCGTCTCCGATTTCCCTTTCTCTTTCCGCGGCATCAAGGCGCGCACGTCGGTCATCGCCACTTCTCCGTGCGACATACTGTGCCTCTCTGTCAGCGGCATAAGAAGTCGCATTGCTGACGACCCGGAGCTGCTTAACGCGATGCTCGAGTCGACAGAGGCTGTCTTCAGCACGGTCTACGACCGATACAAGGACCTGTATACAAAGTCGCCGCAGCAGCGCTATAGCGAGCTTATAAGCACACACCCCGACATTTTCTCGCTGTTCTCGCTCCGCGACATAGCTTCGTTCCTGAGAATCACACCCACACACCTGAGCCGACTGCGCCACAAGGTGTGAGTGCAGTCCGATTTCAACAAATGTTGATGTCGGTGCGGCGCGGATAGCTTAATTTTGCACCGTAATCCAATTGCCGGAATATTATGAATATTATGAAGACGTTTATCACTATAGTACTGTTTATACTGTGCGCGCTGTGTGCGCTGGCACAGACAGGGCAGCCTGACTCGCTGCCGGCGCAGGAGTTGCGCGAGATAGTCATAGAGGCTCCCAAAGTCATCCGCAAGTCGGATATGGATATATATCATCCGTCGAAGAGTGCTGTCGCAAACTCCCGCAACGGCGTGCAGCTGCTCGACAATCTCATGATTCCGTCGCTTACTGTCAGCGATGCGCTCGGCTCGGTCAAGGCTGCCGGACAGAATGTGCAGCTGCGTATCAATGGCCGTGAGTCTTCGGTCGAACAGGGGAGGGCACTGCGGCCCGAGACCATAAAGCGCGTGGAGTGGATCGACAATCCCGGCC
>JAICZO010000385.1:0-906 GCA_029057255.1 Muribaculaceae bacterium
GTCAGGAGCCTGTCGGCGGGGATGTGAGGGAGGGTGGAGCGGAGCCCCGAGTTCTTGAATGTGACGATGCCGTTGATGCCGAAGTAGTAGTCGCCGACCGAGCGTATGGCCTCGACGTCGTCGGGCGTGCCTCCGAAGCTGTGGAAGACGGCGCTGACGCCGGGGTGCCCCTTGAGCACCTCAAGGGTCTGAGGCAGGGCGTCGCGGCTGTGTATTATCACCGGCAGACCGAGGCGCGAGGCGTGCGACAGCTGCTCGTCGAAGGCCTGCATCTGTGCTTCGGCCATGGTCTTGTCCCAGTACAGGTCGACTCCGGCCTCGCCTATGGCCACGAAGGAGTCGCGGTCGCGGTCTGTTTCGGCCATTATCAGGGCGAGGTCGTCGCGCCATGACTCTTTGACTTCGGTGGGGTGGAGCCCCATCGCCATTGCCGTGACATCGGGGCGGAGGGCGTGCAGCGTCTTTATGGGCTGTATCGAAGCGGTGTCGACGTTGGGTAGTATCATCATGCTGACGCCGGCCTCGACAGCGCGGTCGACGGCGGCGCACTGACCGTCGAAGGAGCCTTCAGGCTGCCCCTCGACGTTATACTCGGGCATGTAGAGGTGTGTGTGGGTATCTATCATGTCAATGGTCGCGCTTGGCGGCGTTATCGGCAAGAGAGTTGAAGAGGGTGCGGAACTCGTCGGGCAGGGCGATGCCGTCGAGAGCCTCGCGAGCCTTGACGGCATATGATGCCGCGAGCCGGTCGCAGCGAGAGCGCAGCTTCAGGCTGTCGTATACCTTCGTGACCTGTCGTATCTTCTCTTCGGGCGCGAGGTCCTCGGACTGTATGCCGAATATTGCCTCGGGGTCTTCCTCCATAGCCGTTATCAGCAGCCATGTCTTCTTGTTGTTGAGGATGTC
>JAICZO010000385.1:916-1697 GCA_029057255.1 Muribaculaceae bacterium
GGGTCGCCGTAGGTGTCGAGCCAGTCGTCGCGCAGCTGGAAGGCGAGGCCGAGGGCGATGCCGTAGTCATAGAGGCTGTCGCATGTGCGGGCGTCGGCACCTGCCATCTCGGCGCCTGTGCGGCAGGCACAGCCGAGGAGGACCGATGTCTTGAGGCGTATCATCTCCATATACTCGGGCACGGTGACGTCGTCGCGGTCCTCGAACTCCATGTCGAGCTGCTGGCCCTGATAGACTTCCATCGCCGTGGTGCTGAAGAGGCGGAAGAGCGAGGCGAAGCGGTCGCCGGCGCCCTCTGCGAGGAGGTCGTATGCCATTGTGAGCATGGTGTCGCCTGAGAGTATGGCGGCGTTCTCGCCCCAGCGCACATGCACTGCGGGGCGTCCGCGGCGTGTGTCGGCACGGTCCATGACGTCGTCATGAAGCAGCGTGAAGTTATGGAACATCTCTATCGCCATGGCCTGGCTGACGGCTTCCTCGGGCGCTCTGCCGCTGAGGGCGGCGTATGCTGCCAGACACAGGGCGGGGCGCAGGCGTTTGCCGCCTGACTCGAGGGCATACTGTATGGGTTGGTAGAGCCCCGGAGCTGTCGCCGGGTATTTGATTGCAGCGACAGCCTCGTCGGCCATCGTTGCGAGTTTGTCGAGGGTGTATTCCATTGCTTTTAAAACTTCATGTGCAAAGTTACGAAAAAAACTTATGACAGACAAATCGCTACATCAGCCACAGCGCGGCGCGGTAGACCACGAAGGCTGCGACCCATGCCACAAGGGTGTTGTAC
>JAICZO010000386.1 GCA_029057255.1 Muribaculaceae bacterium
GTACTTCACCGATTTTGTGTGTGAGACCGGTGTAGAAGAGGATACGCTCCGAAGTGGTGGTCTTACCGGCGTCGATGTGAGCCATGATGCCGATATTGCGGGTATATTTGAGGAGTTCGTCTGATTTAGCCATTTTGCTGTTGCTGATAGAGATTTATATTCAACGGAAAATCGCTTAGAAACGGAAGTGAGCGAACGCACGGTTGGCCTCGGCCATCTTGTGCATGTCTTCTTTGCGTTTGAAAGCGCCGCCCTGGTTGTTGAAAGCGTCGACGATTTCGGCAGCGAGCTTGTCGGCCATAGTCTTGCCTCCGCGTTTGCGGGCGTAGGCGATAAGATTTTTCATTGAAATTGACTCCTTGCGGTCAGCACGGATTTCGGTAGGAACCTGGAAGGTTGCACCGCCCACACGGCGGCTCTTTACTTCTACCTGGGGAGTTACGTTCTCGAGAGCCTTTTTCCAGATGTCGAGAGCTTCGAGCTCTTCGTTAGGCAGCTTAGCCTTTACTGTTTCGAGAGCGCTATAGAAAATTGTGAAAGCGGTATTTTTCTTACCGTCAAACATGAGGTGGTTGACAAATTTGGTCACACGCACATCGTTGAAAACGGGATCGGGGAGAACGAGCCGTTTTTTAGGTTTGGACTTTCTCATTTTAGAGTTGTCGGTGTTGTGTTTTTGATTGCTTGGTTGCTTGCTTCGTTTTATCTTCAGCGCGTGTCCTCTGACACATGCTTACTCAACCGTAATTTAGCTGCAAGAAATGCAAAAACGAGTTTAAATAATAGATTTTTACTCGGGTGCTATAAGATAACTTCACCCGCCGTTATGAGTTATACTCTTTCCGGCGAATTACTTCTTGGCAGCACCGGCCTTGGGACGCTTGGCACCGTATTTCGAGCGGCGCTGAGTGCGGTCCTTCACACCTGCGGTATCGAGTGTGCCGCGAACGATGTGATAGCGTACACCGGGAAGGTCTTTAACACGACCGCCGCGTACGAGCACGATCGAGTGCTCCTGGAGGTTGTGGCCTTCGCCGGGGATATAGGAGTTAACTTCCTTACCGTTGGTGAGGCGCACACGTGCAACCTTACGCATTGCCGAGTTAGGCTTTTTAGGGGTGGTGGTGTACACACGCACGCACACGCCGCGGCGCTGGGGGCATGAGTCGAGAGCGGGGCTCTTGCTCTTGTCTTCCAATGCCACGCGTCCTTTTCGTACTAATTGCTGAATAGTAGGCATCTTAGTTTGTTTGCTTTGTTACTTTTAAATATCTTGGATGTTATTTTCTCGTTTTTGGTGTCAGACAGTCGTTTGCGCCACATGCCTACAGACCGCTCATCGCTTTGACCATCAGGCAATTAGCGACGAAGCGGCGCATGCGCGCACTGTTCAACGGTGCAAAGGTAGCAATTATTCGGCTAATTACCAAATGTTTTGCACATTTTTTACTGCGGATTTTTCAGCGGATTTTTCAGACGTTTTTCAGGGTGCGGGAAGGAGGCCGACACAACGCCTAAACAAAAAACGGGGGAGCGGCGCGATGCCCTCCCCCGGAGTATGTTCAGAAGTATTTTGCAATCTCCTTCGGCAGATCTGTCGGGTCTGTCACCCTCTTCCGTATCTCTCCCTTGCGGTCGATGATATAGGTCGACGGGAAGACGCCGACGTTATACGACGCCAGCGGACCGACGCCGTCTTCGGGCGCGTTCCACACGGTTATCCACGGAAGGTTGCGCGCAGCCTCCTTCCACTCCACCTCGTTGGCATCGAATGCTATCTGATATATTTCGAGCCCTTTGGAGTGATAGAGCGCATAGAGGTCGTTGAGCACATTGTTGTACGCCGGCGACGACTGAGTGCCATAGTCGGTGAAGCTGAGCAGGATGACATTACCCTTCGCAGCCTCTTCGGCCAGCGAACGCTTGACGCCGCGGTCGTCATACCGCTCAATCTCGATGAGACTCGCCTCGGGCACTTCGTACACCTGCTCGGGCGTATCGGGCACGCGGCCGAGAGCCTTGCGGCCCTCGAAGTACACCTGCTTGAGCGCGACACCCTTTGCGTCGAGCGGATGATAGTGCGCATATACCTGAGCGGCCGCACCATAGATGCGGTTGCCGAAGTTGTCGGCGGGGTTAAAGACAGGCTTGCCGTCAAGCGACTTGCCGACAGCATAGTAGGCGACAATACCGGTCGTATCGGATGTGATGAAGCCCGCGAGCTTGCGCTGCAGGTCAGGCAGCGACGGCGTGGCGGCGACGATACTGTCGATGGCCGACACGGTAGATGCCAGGTCACTGCCTCCGAGACGATGGCCGGTACCGAAGGTCGCAGCCTCGGCCTCGAGGGTAAGACGGTCGTCGCCGTCAACGGGGAAGTATACACTGCCCTTGCCGGGAAGGGTCAGTCGCAGAATGTCGACCGACGGCATAAGCTCGGCGGCGCGATAGTCGAAACGACCGTCAGCACCCACACGTACCGAGTCGAGCACATACCAGCGCCCGGCATTGCAGGCCTCGAGGGCAAGACTGCTGCCCTCCTCCGCCCCGGCGACGGTGCCGCTGACGCTCCAGCCCTTCGGACCCGAGCATGAGACCGCCAGCGCCATAGCAGCCGCAGCCCCGAGAATAAAACTGTTCTTCATTTTATCAGAAATTAGATGCGATGGTAGCCGCAATCTCCGCCATACGCTCGGGCGAGAGCTTGAGTTTGGCTTTGCGGAAGTCCATATCACCCTCTGTGCGGATAGGCACGAGGTGAATATGGGCGTGAGGCACTTCGAGACCGATGACCGCAGTCGCTATGCGGGCGCAGTCGACACTCTTCTCGACGGCGGCAGCCACACGCTTGGCGAAGAGCTGCAGTGCTGCATACTCCTCGTCGGTGAGGTCGAATATATAGTCCACCTCGCGCTTGGGCACCACTAATGTGTGACCCTCGGAGAGCGGATTGATGTCAAGGAAAGCATAGTGGCGGTCGTCCTCGGCCACCTTGTACGACGGAATTTCACCGGCGATAATACGGGAGAATATCGAAGCCATAAGAGCAGTGCATTAAAGACTGATGTCAAGAATTTCGAAGCTCACAGTGCCGGCAGGGATGGCAATCTGCACCACATCACCCTTCTTGTGGCCAAGCAGACCACGGGCGATAGGAGTCGAAATTGCGATTTTCCTGGCCTTCATGTCGGCCTCGCTGTCAGCCACAATAGTATACTCGGCCTCAGCGCCGGTAGCCACGTTGCGGATCTTCACGCGGTTGAGCATCTGCACCTCGTCGGTGGTGAGTTTGCTCTCGTCGATGATGCGTGCATTTGCCACGAGATCCTTGAGCTGTGCTATCTTCATTTCGAGCAGACCCTGCGCCTCCTTGGCGGCGTCATACTCGGCATTCTCCGAGAGGTCGCCCTTGTCGCGGGCCTCAGCGATAGCGCGGCTGATTTCGGGTCGCTTAACGGTTTCAAGATAGGCTATCTCTTCGAGCTTTCGGTCGTAGCCTTCTTTTGTCATATAGGTGATTGCCATAATATTCTGATTTTATGAAATATATAAAAAAATAAAGAAACTCAACTCCGCCGGCGGCGTAGGTCGAGCCCTTAATAGATTACGAATGTAC
>JAICZO010000387.1 GCA_029057255.1 Muribaculaceae bacterium
GGAAAGGCGCAGTCCTCGACATCCTCGTTGAAGCAATGGGCCGCATCAACTTCGGCCGCGCCATCAAGGACTTCAAGGGCATCGTCGGCAACGTCACCGTGACTGTCGACAAGGAAGGCCACCCCTTCGTATGCGACCTCAAGGACTGGAAAGTATACAATCTCCCCGACTGCTACGACTTCTACAAGGGTCTGACATTCAAGCCCATCGAGAACGGCAAGGAGCTGCCCCGCGGCGTATACCGCGCCACCTTCACCGTCAAGAAGCCCGGCGACACATTCCTCAACTTCGAGACATTCGGCAAGGGCCTCGTCTATGTCAACGGCCGCCCGATGGGACGCATCTGGGAGATCGGCCCGCAGCAGACTCTCTACATGCCCGGCGTATGGCTCAACAAGGG
This sequence comes from Muribaculaceae bacterium, assembly GCA_029057255.1. Taxonomy (GTDB): domain Bacteria; phylum Bacteroidota; class Bacteroidia; order Bacteroidales; family Muribaculaceae; genus CAG-873. The sequence goes on from JAICZO010000387.1 coordinate 401, forward strand.
AGAGAACGAAGTACTCGTCTTCGACATCGAAGGTCCCCGCGATGCTGTAAGCGAAGGTCTCGCTCAGCCCATCGTCGACAAGCTGCCCCACAAGCGCCGTCAGGGCGGTGGCACAGCCCCCGACCTCACCAAGCTCACTCCCGCCATCGCCACAGCTTTCGAGCCCGGTACAGGCTGGCAGGAGAAGCAGTTCGGCGCCAATGTCAAGGGTCGCTACCTCGTCATCGAGGCTGTCAGCGGCCACAAGGGCGACGAAGCGGCTATCGCCGAGTTCTACGCCATCGACGACAAAGGCAACCGCATCTCGCGCGAAGGCTGGAACGTCGAGTATGCTTCGTCGGAAGACACCGACGGCGTAAACCGCACCGGCGACAAGGTGTTCGACCTTCAGGAGTCAACATACTGGCAGACTGCTGCAGGCGCCAAGTTCCCCCACGTGCTCGTCATCGACCTCGGCCGCGCATACAACCTCTCGGCCGTGCAGTACCTGCCCCGCATGGAGCCTTCAGCTCCCGGTGCCATCAAAGACTTCAGAATCTACGTGGCATCAGAGCTCCCCGCCAAGAAATAACAGTCATTGACTGAATCGCTCACAGAGCAGACATCGTTTATTTCGGTGTCTGCTCTTTTTATTATTTTGCCCTGTGCCGTATTTTGCATAAATTTGTATCACCAATCATAAAACACACTCTGATACCGATGAAAATACAACGACTTCTCGCCGCAGCACTCATTGCGCTCGCCGCCACGCCCGCCACGTCGGCCGGCAAAGCCGTGGTAAGGCTGCAGCTCGACAGCATCGACAGCGCCGTCACCATTCCGGCCGAAATATACGGCCAGTTTGCAGAGCATCTGGGCACATGCATATACGGAGGCCTGTGGGTAGGCCCCGACTCCGACATCCCCAACACCGACGGATACCGCAACGACGTCCTCGAGGCTCTCCGCGAGCTCAAGGTGCCCGTGATGCGATGGCCCGGCGGATGCTTCGCCGACGAATACCACTGGACCGACGGCATAGGCCCCCGGGAGAGCCGACCCAAGATGGTCAACTCCAACTGGGGCGGAACGGTCGAAGACAACTCCTTCGGCACACACGAGTTTTTCAACCTCTGCGAGCTGCTCGGCACCGAGCCCTATCTGAGCGGAAACGTGGGCAGCGGCACCGTGGCCGAGCTTGCCAAGTGGGTCGAGTACATCACCGCCGTTGACGGCCCCATGGCGGCCGAGCGTAAGAAAAACGGACGAGAGAAACCGTGGAAGCTCAAGTACCTCGGCGTCGGAAACGAGAGCTGGGGATGCGGCGGCAACTTCACACCTGAGGACTACGCCGGCGAATACCGCCGATATCAGACATACTGCCGCGACTTCGACGGCAACAAGCTCTACAAAATCGCATCCGGCGCCAGCGACTACGACTACAACTGGACTGACGTCCTGATGAAGAAGGCCCGCAATCACATGAAGGGACTCTCGCTCCACTACTACACCGTCAAAGGATGGTCGGGCAGCAAAGGCGCCGCAACAGTTTTCGACAACGACGACTACTACTGGACGCTCGGCAAGTGCCTCGAGATAGAGGATGTCATCAACCGCCACGACAGCATCATGACGGCATACGACCCCGACAAGCGCGTGGCTCTGCTTGTCGACGAGTGGGGCACATGGTGGGACGAAGAACCCGGCACCGTCGCCGGACATCTCTACCAGCAGAACACCCTCCGCGACGCTATGGTGGCCGCGCTCAGCCTCAACGTCTTCAACCGCCACACCGACCGCGTCCGCATGGCCAACATTGCGCAGATAGCCAACGTGCTCCAGTCGATGGTGCTCACCGACGGCGACCGCATGGTGCTCACTCCGACCTACTACGTCTTCAAAATGTACCGCCCGCACCAGGACGCCACATTCGTGCCCCTCGACGTCGAGACTGACGTCCGCGACGTGCGCGACGGCCGCAAGGTGCCCGTCGTGGCAGCCACGGCCTCGACCAGGGACCGCGTCCTCAACATCACCCTCACCAACACCGACATCGACCGTAAAGCCCGGGTGACAATACCCCTCGGTCGCAGCCTCAAGGGCGCAAGCATCGAGGCCGAGATACTCACTGCCGACCGCATCGACGACTACAACGACTTCGGCAAGCCCGAGAAAGTGACTCTGCGACCCTTCAGAGGCGTCAAGGCCGGAAAGGACGCCCTCACCCTCGAAATGCCCGCAAAATCAATAATATCAATCAGCATAAAATGAAAAATACACGCACCATGATGGCGGCGCTCGCCCTATGCGCAGCCATCACAGCTGCCGCCGACACCGTCAGCAGCCCCGACGGCAAGCTCACCGTCGACATCACATGCGACGGTGGCCGACCCGCCTACTCGGTCGACTATGCCGGCAAGCCCTTCATCCTCACATCGCCGCTCGGACTGTACACCAACATCGGCGACTTCACACAGGGCCTGACCATGAAGGCCGCGCCCGTCGAGAAAGTCGACGAGCACTACACATCGCGCAACATCAAGCGCAGCAGCGTCGACTACAAGGCCAACCGACGCACATTCACCTTCGGGAAGGACGGCAAGCCCGTCATGGAGATGACATTCGAAGTCGCCGACAACGACGTCGCCTTCCGCTACCAGCTCCTGCAGCAGGGCGAGACCCTCAGCGCCATCGTCAACGACGAGGCCACGGCATTCGTCATGCCCGACGGCACAACGACATTCCTATGCCCCCAGAGCGAGCCAATGAAAGGATGGAAGCGGACATACCCCAGCTATGAAACCGACTACACGCTCGACGACACTATGGGCAAGAACGGAGAGGGATACGGCTACACCTTCCCCGCACTCTTCCACAACGGCGACAAGGGCTGGACTCTCATCAGCGAGACCGGCGTCGACGGCCTCTACTGCGGCGCCCGCCTCGAGGGCGGCAACGGCAGCACATACAAAATCGCCTATCCCCTCGCCACTGAGATGAACGGCCTCGGCTGGTCGTCGGCAGGACTCTCGCTCCCCGGCTACACCCCCTGGCGACTCATCACCGTCGGCGACAACCTCGCGCCCGTCGTCGAGACCACAGCGCCCTTCAACGTCGTAGAGCAGCTCTACGAGCCCTCGGTCGACTACAAAGGCACACGCGGCCTCTGGAGCTGGATTATCGGTCAGGACAACAGCGTCAACTTCGACGAGCAGATACGATACATCGACGCAGCAGCACGCATGGGCTACGAGACCATACTCGTCGACGGACTGTGGGACAAGCAGATCGGCCGCGAGAAGATGGAAGAGATAGCACGCTACGCCCGCTCCAAAGGCGTCGACCTATACGTATGGTATAACTCCAACGGCTACTGGAACGACGCACCCCAGGGACCCCGCAACATCATGAACAACTCCATCGCTCGCAAGAAAGAGATGAAATGGCTCCGCGACATGGGCGTCAAAGGCATCAAGGTAGACTTCTTCGGCGGCGACAAACAGCCCATGATGCAGCTCTACCAGGACATCCTCTCCGACGCCAACGACTACGGCATCCGCGTCATCTTCCACGGCTGCACCCTGCCCCGAGGATGGGAGCGCATGTTCCCCAACTACGCCTCCAGCGAAGCAGTGCTCGCAAGCGAGAATCTCAACTTCCGCCAGGACATGTGCGACGCCGAGGCCGTCAACGCAGCCACACACCCCTTCATCCGCAACACCTACGG
>JAICZO010000388.1 GCA_029057255.1 Muribaculaceae bacterium
GTCAGCCTGTCGTCGCTGTCGAGGATGAGTACCGGCGAGGCGAAGGCGTCGCCGTCGAGCCGTATCTGCAGCGACTTGATGCGGTCGTTGAAGATGCCCGTCATGGTGTCGGCGGCGCGCTGCCCGGCCACACACAGTACCGTCAGAATCAGTGCTGCTATTGTTGCGCCGACTCTCATAGCCACTGTATGGGTTCTTTGCCGTGCCCGGCCAGATACTCGTTGGCGCGGCTGAAGTGACGGTTGCCGAAGAAGCCCCGGTGTGCCGACAGCGGCGAGGGGTGGGGCGACGTGAGCACAAGGTGCCTGTCGCGGTCGATGAACTGCCCCTTGCGGATGGCATAGGAGCCCCACAGCATGAAGACGACGTTGCTGCAGCGGCGGTTGACGGCGTCGATGACAGCGTCGGTGAATGTCTCCCAGCCTTTGCCCTGGTGCGAGCCTGCCTTGTGGGCCTCGACGGTAAGGGTGGAGTTCAGCAGCAGCACGCCCTGCGCGGCCCAGTGCGACAGGTCGCCCGACGCCGGCACAGTGTCGACGCCCAGGTCGCTGCGTATCTCCTTGAAGATGTTGACCAGCGACGGCGGCGGCTGCACACCCTCGGGGACGGCGAAGCAAAGGCCGTTGGCCTGGCCCGGACCGTGGTAGGGGTCCTGCCCTAAAATCACGACCTTGACCTTGTCGAAGGGACAGGCGTCGAAGGCCGCGAAGATGCGTCCCGGGGCGGGAAAGACTTCGGCGCGGCTGTATTCCTGCCTCACGAAGCGTGCAAGCTCCTCAAAATAAGGAGCATTCCACTGGTCGGAGAGGGCGGTGTGCCATGAGGGTTCTATTCTTACATCCATAAAAATCTGTTTTATGTTGCAAAACTACAAAAAAACGCTTAAATTTGCACCGTAAGACAACAAAAGTCTCCGTAGTTCAATGGATAGAATATCGGATTCCGGTTCCGACGATTGGGGTTCGACTCCCCACGGGGATACTAATCGCGAAAGGGTCAGCGTTTATCATGCCGGCTCTTTTTTTTCTCTCTGTTACCCTTGAACTTAACAACTATATAAGATCTACAACCCATGAACAAGACACTCACTCTCTGCAAGAACGACGTAGTCGCATTCCTGCAAAAAGACCCGCGAGACTTCACCCTCGCCGACATCGTCAGCTACGTGCGTGAGCGCGACATAGAGATGGTGAACTTTATGTATCCCGCGGCCGACGGTCGCCTCAAGACCCTCAACTTCATCATCAACGACCTTGCATACCTCGAGACCATACTCACCAAAGGCGAGCGCGTCGACGGCTCGTCGCTCTTCCCCTTCATCAGCGCCGGAAGCTCCGACCTCTATGTGGTGCCCCGCTTCCGCACGGCATTCCGCGACCCCTTCGCGCCGCTGCCCACGCTGACCATGCTCTGCTCCTTCTTCGACTTCGAGGGCAAGCCCCTCGAGAGCGCGCCCGAGCAGACCCTCGACAAGGCTTGCCGTGCCTTCACCGAGCGCACCGGACTGCAGTTCCACGCTATGGGCGAGCTCGAGTACTACGTCATCGCTCCCGACTCGGGCATGTATCCCGCTGCCGACCAGCGTGGCTACCATGAGTCGGCTCCCTTCGCCAAGTTCAACGACTTCCGCACACGCTGCATGAGCTATATCGCTGCCGCCGGCGGCAAAATCAAATACGGCCACAGCGAAGTGGGCAACTTCACTCTCGACGGCATGGTGTATGAGCAGAACGAAATAGAGTTCCTCCCCGTCGACGCCCGCGACGCCGCCGACCAGCTGATGGTGGCGAAGTGGATTATCCGCAACCTCGCCGCCCGCGAAGGCCTCGACATCACCTTCGCCCCGAAGATTACGGCAGGCAAGGCCGGATCGGGTCTGCACGTGCACATGAGACTGATGGACGCGCAGGGCAACAGCGTCATGCTCGACCCCGAGAGCACTACCGGACGCCTCAGCGACCAGGCACGCACCGCCATCGCCGGCATCATGGACCTCGCTCCCGCCCTCACCGCTTTCGGCAACACCAACCCCACATCGTACTTCCGCCTGGTGCCCCACCAGGAGGCGCCGACAAACATCTGCTGGGGCGACCGCAACCGCTCGGTGCTCGTCAGAGTACCCCTCGGCTGGTCGACCGGCGGCGACATGTGCGCCGTGGCAAACGGTGCCAAGGCTTGCGACGCCGTAGCTGCCGATCCGCTCTACAGCGCCAAGCAGACATTCGAGATTCGCTCGGCCGACGGCTCGGCTGACATCTACATGCTTCTTGCCGGACTCGCCGTCGCCGTCCGCCACGGCTTCGAGATGGCGAACCCGCTCGAAGTGGCCGAGCGCTACTATGTCGACGTCGACATCCACAAGCCCGAGAATGCAGCCCGCCTCGCCGCACTGCCCACCCTCCCGGCAAGCTGTGCCGCATCGGCCGACGCCCTCGAGGCCGTCGAAGGCATCTTCGAGGAGTACGGAGTATTCTCCAAAGCCATGCTCGACGGCGTCACCGCCAAGCTGCGCTCCTACACCCCCGACCGCACCGACGAGGCTCTCGCCGACAAGGCCGTGATGCTCGAGATGGTACGCCGCTACTTCTATTGCGGCTGACATACGTCCGCCAACGAAAACACCGAAGGCCGTCAGAATCTCTGACGGCCTTCGGTGCTCTTGTGCGCATGAAGGGACTCGAACCCCCACGTCCTGAGACATTAGATCCTAAGTCTAACGCGGCTACCAATTACGCCACATGCGCGGAATTAGCTGCAAAATTATGAATATTTCTCTTAGCCACCAAATTTTTCATCAGTTTTCTTGGGGGGGGAGGCCCCGGACACAACCCCGGACACCTCCGCTCCGCTACGGTGGCCGGGGCTACGAAAAATCGGCGGCCTTCGGACGCCATCGTGTATGCACCCCCCGACAACCCCGGACACCTCCGCTCCGCTACGGTGGCCGGGGTTACGAATAATCGACGTCCTGCGGACGTCACGTTGAGGCCCCATCACCGCGAGTCATGGAGGCGAGGTTGCGAACAAGGGGCGGATGTTAGTTGTTTAAAGAGTAGTAAAACGAATAAACTGCTCAAGTATGAAAGAAATAGCTTTATTAGGTACTGCCAACCGGGTGTTTGGCGATGTGCTCGGGGCTTTGCTCGCCCGCGGGCTGTCGGTCGACGCTATGGTTGATTTTCCTGCAAAGGTGATGGTCGAGGACTCCCGTCTGACGGTGGATCATCTGCCTGTCGATCAGCATGACCGTGTCAGGGAGGCTCTCGAAGGCTATCATGACGCTGTGCTGGTATATAACGACGACCTGCAGGATGCGTACACCAATGATATGACTCTCAGATACTTTGTCGACACTGTCCATGCAGCCCGCGAGGCAGGCGTGGCTCGTGTGATTGTCGTCGGCTCGCCCGACTCGCAGGCTTTCTTTGTCAGCGACCTGCGGCGCCTCGACGACATCGACTGGGTATTCATCTCTACCGGGGGCGACTATCCCGACCGTGTGGTCGACGAGCTGACCGCCCCTCGTTTCCATCGCGAGGTCTATAGCGAAGATTAATCATTCTCCAACTCTCCTCGATGAATCGCGCCCCTGTGCTGCTTCGGCAGCGCAGGGGCGCGAGTTGTTATTTCAGAGTGTTGTCTGCGGATCAGTAGACAAGCTCGATGTCGTCAATGTAGAGGGTCGAGCCTTCACCGCCCTGGAAGTAGTCGCCGTAGCGGCTTGCCGAGGCCACGAAGATGATGTTGGAGGGTGTCTCTCCGGGGCGCTTGTAGTCGATGGGGATGGTGATCTGTATCATGCCGTCGGCTTCGGTGCGTCCGAGCACCATCTCGCCGTAGCCGATGACGTTGGCGCCGTCCTTGTCGAAGAGCTGGCGGTTGGCTGCTTTGGTTCTTACAATCTGCGGCCACCATGTGTTGTTGAAGTCCGATTTCGACTGGGTGTACTCTTCCTTGGTGTCGTCGACAAGAGCGATGTAGACGATGCCCTGGTCGGTGGCGCCGACCGGCATATAATCGCCCGAGCCTTTGTCTTTGCCGGAGGCTACAGTACCGGGCTCGTAGCGAACCCAAACCTTGACTTCCTTGGGCGAGAGAGTCCAGGGG
>JAICZO010000389.1 GCA_029057255.1 Muribaculaceae bacterium
CTCAAGGGCCGTGTCATCGCCACCAAGCCCGGACACACCATCAACACCCAGCTCGCCAAGACTCTCCGCAGCGACATCAAGCGCCAGGAAGTACAGGCTCCTATCTACAATCCCAACGTGGAGCCGCTGATGGACAATAACGATATCCGCCGCTGCATCCCCCACCGCTATCCCTTCCTCCTTGTCGACAAAGTCATCGACAAGAGTGAGCACTATATCGTCGGCGTCAAGAACGTCACCACCAACGAGCCCTTCTTCCAGGGTCACTTCCCCCAGGAGCCCGTCATGCCCGGCGTACTTCTTGTCGAGGCTATGGCACAGACCGGCGGTCTCCTCGTCCTCAGCGTGGTCGACGAGCCCGAGCGCTACTCGACCTACTTCATGAAGATTGACAACGTCAAGTTCCGCCAGAAAGTGGTGCCTGGCGACACACTTATCTTCCACGTGTCGTTCATGACCCCGCTGCGCCGCGGCATGGCCGTCATGAAGGGTCGCGCCTTTGTCGGAGAGAAGGTAGTGTGCGAATGCGAGTTCATGGCACAGATTATAAAGAACAAGTAAGAAGACCGAAATGACTCAGCCTCTTGCCTTTGTGCATCCTGAAGCCAAGATCGGCGACAATGTCGTCATCGGCCCCTTCGTCACTATCGACCGCAATGTCGAGATCGGCGAAGGCACCATGATGGGAAGCAGTGTCACCATCCTCGAAGGAGCGCGCATAGGCCGTAATTGCAAGATATTCCCCGGAGCCGTTGTCGGCGCCGTGCCCCAGGACCTCAAGTTCAGGGGTGAGGACACTCTCGCCATCGTCGGCGACAACACCACTCTCCGCGAGTGCGTGACCATCAACCGCGGCACCGCCGCCAAGGGTCGCACTGTCGTCGGCAGCAACTGCCTTATCATGGCATACTGCCACGTTGCGCATGACTGCCGTGTCGGCAACAATGTGATTATGAGCAATGCCACACAGCTTGCCGGAGAAGTCGAAGTCGACGATTTCGCCATCATCGGCGGCGGATCGCTCGTGCACCAGTTCTGCCACATCGGCTGCCATGTGATGGTGCAGGGCGGCTCTCTGGTCAACAAGGACATCCCCCCTTATGTCAAGGCCGCCCGCCAGCCCATCAGCTACGTCGGCATCAATACTATCGGTCTGCGCCGCCGCGGCTTCAGCTCTGAAGTCATCGAAGGCATCCAGGACATCTACCGCCGCCTCTATGCAGGCAGCCTCAACATCGGCGACGCCATCAACGTCATCGAGGCTGAAGTGCCCGCATCGGCCGAGCGCGACGAGATCATACGCTTTGTGCGCAACTCGACCCGCGGAGTCATCACCATCCGCAACTGATACTAAAACAAACAAGCATGGCCGGAGGGTCCGTCGCTCGTCTTCAATATAAAGGGCGGGAGGAAAGTCCGGGCAACACAGAGCACCATATTTCCTAACGGGAAGCTATCGGTAACGGTAGAGTAATGTGACAGAAAATAACCGCCCCCGCCTGCGGGGGTAAGGGTGAAAAGGTGAGGTAAGAGCTCACCGGGCGCCACAGCGATATGGCGTGCCGCACATCTTATGGGTTGCAAGGTCAAGTATACCGGCATTCAAGGGCTGCTCG
>JAICZO010000039.1 GCA_029057255.1 Muribaculaceae bacterium
ATGAGACAGACAGACTTAAACATACAGGCGGCGGGAATCACCTTCTATATGAAGGAGATGCCCGACGCTGTCGTTATTCAGCGATGTAAACCTAAGCTTAAAAGTATGATATCCATCAAAAGACTTACAGCAGCCGCACTTATGACGGCATCGTGTATGTGTGCCTCGGCATATACCGAGTGGACAGACGCACAGGGTGTGACGTACTATCTGTATTCAAACGGCGAGGCGTCGGTAGGCCATGTCGGGCAGAATGTGTGGGAAGTTCTTCTTCAGGAGACATTCCAGGCCGGCGAATACGGTGAGTATACCCTCACGTCGATTGAGCCGAGAGCGTTCACAGGCAGCAATGTAGCATCGGTGTATATCCGCTTCCCGCTCAAGACGGTAGACGCACGTATGTTCGACGGCTGCAAGAATCTGCACTTAATTACTCTTCCCGAAACGGTGACGGCCATAGGCGACTACGCTTTCCACGGATGCGCCGAGATGACACACTTTGCCATGCCGCCGCATATCGCTTCGATAGGAGCGTCAGCATTCGAGGGTACTTCCCTCGTGTCGCTGTCGCTCCCCGAGACTGTGACCTCGATAGGAGAGGGAGCATTCAGAAACTGCTCAAGGGTGCGCAGCCTCGATTTCAATGCGACGGTGTCGGAAATTACGTCCGATATGTTTGCTGGCTGCACTTCGCTCACTACGGTGAACATAGGCGAACACGTGTCGACTATTGGAACCCGCGGGCGGATGATTACGGGGTCGAACTACTCGCAGTGGCTCGAGTCGACAGATGCTTTTCCCGACAGTCCGCTCTCCGAGGTGACCATAAACAGCACCACTCCTCCCCTATGGTATCTGCCCCTCGACATGGGCGTGTACACCGAGCCTGCCATACGCGACGGCGGCAAGCGCATACGCCTCTATGTGCCACGGGAGGCCGTTGATGACTACCGAAACTTAAACTACAATATAGGCTATAACGAGGTGTCAATGATTGCCAACTACCCGACCTCCTATAGTGCATTTCCCTATGAAAGTGCCTATGGACGCGCAAATGCCTACAGCACGGGGATGAGAGACTTCGACACGCCTTACTTCGCAAATGTGGCGCCCAAACCAGAGCCGGGAGACGTAGAGCGCATCGAGCTTGAGCCTGCCGGGCCATCGGATGTACCTGTCACACATAGTGTGAAGATAAACGCACGCGTATATCCCGAGGGCGCCGAGTTCGATAAAATCATTTTTACGAGCAGCGACCCCGACATTTTTACGGTAGACGACGACGGTGTCGCCACTGCTGTGGGCGCGGGCAGCGCTGTAATCACAGCACGCATCGGCGGCACCGATATTATGGCGGAACAAAAGCTCTGCGGATATCTCTGCGTGCCTCAGAACATAGTACCTGACCGCAGCTCGCTTACCCTTGGCGTAAATGGTTCATACAGGCTCGACATATCTTGCGAGCCGGCAGATGCTACGAGGCTCTTTACATATGAGTCGACGGATACCGATATTGCCACGGTTGATGCCGACGGCACCGTGAAGGCACATCGGCGCGGTTCGTGTACGGTGGTGGTGCACTCAGTACGCACTGAACTTAACAATGGAGTGGCATGCAAGGTACCTGTAACAGTGGTGCCGAGCGCAGGTTCGATAAGGATCAGTCTTCCGCAGTCCAGACTGGTGGCCGGCGCCGAACCGATACAGCTTGGCTATACCATCATCCCTGCCGCAGCTTCCGGGCAGATTGTCGAGTGGTCGAGCGACCGCGAAGAAGTCGCCGTGGACTGCAACGGAAAAATTACGCCGCTTGCTGCCACTACCGCGTTCATCACCGCCACCACCTCCGACGGATGCAGCGACCGTGTGAAAATTGTTGTAGATTACGCCGAGCTCGAAGACTTCGCCGTGCCCGAGACCGTAGAACTCATTCCGACCGATGTCTACACTCTCAGACCGACGTTGATACCGGCCACTGCGAAACCCTATTTCGACATCGAGATTTCCGACACGACAGTTGTGTGTCCCGCATACTCAAGTATGTACGGCAAGGCCGAGTATACACTTCTGGCTCTGAAAAAAGGCGAAGCCACCGTATCAGTAATCACTGGAGACAAGCACTTAGTCAAGACAATAAATATGACAGTAGGTGCCGGCGAGCCTTACAGCGTTGAGCTTAACCACAATGAAATATCATTCGATGCCAATGGCGTCGCCATCACGCCCGATGCCGAAAGTGTATGGGTGTATACACGTGCGGACGTGGAGGTCTCGTCGTCGGCACCGGGCTATCCGAGTTCTACGAACGAAGACTTTGCCACAGGGTGGCGTCTGTCGGTTACGGGTACTGTTCCCGAATCTTACTCCGAGCGTACGGCTGAAGTTAGAGCGAGGATGTTCCGCAAGCACTATCTCACTGAAAGATATACCTTTACCGATGTGACTCCTTTCTGGACATCCTCAAACGAGCGCGTGGCCAAGGTATATCCGATAGGCGATTTCAGAAACTACTTTAGAGGAGGCGTTTATGAGGACTATGCCCTGCGCGTGGCTGTGGTTCCGGGAGAGTATGGTACGGCTGAGATATCGTATTATCCCTATAGGGGCGCGCCCGTCGCTGCAACCTGCATGGTATACAACAATACCTTGAGCTCGCTTGCCGATACTTCGGTCGGCGAAGCCACTATCGCAGCCCATGGGCATACGATAGTGTTCAGCGGCTTCTCCGACGCGGATATTGCCTCCGTAGTGACTCCCGACGGCCGTGTGCTCTATCGCGGCACACCCGGCATCTGCAGTGTGCCGTCAGCCGGCCTGTATATATGCACCTGCGGCGGTATAACTCGGAAGATTGCGGTAAGATAAGTCATCTCCTCCCCCCTCTCCCGCCATCGTCGGGAGTTATGCGGCGGCGACCTTTGACAGAGGCCGTCGCCGCAAAGTTTCTTTTGGCGTTTACGAAAAAAAGTGTTACATTTGTGATTAGCTTTCGACGGAGGCTTCGCGGCGGCGTGCTTCACGATGTCGGTGCCCTCCCCCTCCGTTGCGAGCCTCGTTTTTCTTATTGCCTTAAGACAGCAACAGCATGAATGTGAAAAAAACAGCAGTGTGGGTGTTCGCTCTGTGGATAGTCCTGCAGTCGGTGATGGTGGCGCTCTGCTGGGGTGCTCCCCAGTACAGCGACTCGGCGGCATATGTCCGGTGCGCGTATGCCTGCTTCGAGCAGGGGACGTGGTATCCGACGCCGGCTCAGATAGCCGGGGAGAGCTATGTGTTCAACCCGGGGTATATAAATTATTTGATAGTGGCGCTCCACATCTTCGGGAGTCTGAACCCGCTGCCGATCGTCAATGTGCTGCTCAATGCGGCGGTGGCTTACTTCGTCTTCCGGATAGCCTCGGCGCTCTTCGACCGCCGGACGGGCTACGTCTCTGTCGTGCTGTACTGCGCTCTGATAAGCAACCTTCTGTCGCCGGTGGTCATTCTGAGCGACCTGCTGTATCTCTTCCTGCTGACAGCGGCGCTGGTGCTTGTCCGCGACCGCTGGTGGTGGCTGCTGGCGGCGGGTGCGCTGCTGGGGCTGTCGAACTATGTGCGGCCTGTGTCGCTGATATTCCTCGTCGCGGTGGTGCTGTATATGCTTGCGCGCCGGTTCGGGGTGTGGTCGTATGTGTCGCTCGCGTGCGGCATGGCGGTGATGACGGGGGGCATCATGATGTTCAACCGGACGGTCAACGGCACGTATATGTATGCGGCGTCGACGGGGGGCTGCAACCTCATCATGGGCGCCAACGACGATGCCGACGGCTCGTATACGTCGGCTCCCTTCGAGGAGGGGGGCATAGGCTACATCGCCCCGGGCTCGCAGATGGATACGGCGCAGAAGGACGCCTACTGGAAGAAGCAGGCTGTCGGGTGGATTAAGGAGCATCCGGGGCGGTATATCTCGCTGATGCCTGTCAAGCTGGTGCGGCTGTGGCTCGGCGACGACTATTTCCGCAATGTGTTCTACCCCGACTTAGGCAAGGGCAAGGGCGCGGCCGGGCGCATGGCCGAGATTGTGCTCCTGTCGCTGACCTACTATATGGTGCTGCTGCTGGCGCTGGCGGGGCTCGTCAGGCTGGGGTGGAGGGGTCTGCTGTCGGTCAAGGGTCTGCCTCTGCTGCCGGTGCTTGCCTGCTGCGCGATGCATATGCTGATGTATGGCGGCATGCGATACCACTATCCGTTCATGCCCTGCGTCGTCATGTATGCCGCCTATGCCGCGGGGCTGCTCTTGGAGAGGCGTCGGCAGAGAACCGACCGACCGGCCGCCGTGTTACCTTTAAAAAATGATTCCGATGTTTGACATAATAAAACTCATCCGTGTGCCGCAGTGGCTGAAGAACATGTTTGTTTTCCTGCCGATGTTTTTCTCCGGGCACCTGACCGACCCTGCCGTGTGGGCACATGCAGTGGTGGCCTTCTTTTCGTTCAGCCTTATTGCCAGCTCGATATATGTGCTTAACGACGTCCGCGACGTCGAGGCCGACCGCATCCACCCGACCAAGCGCCTCCGCCCCATCGCGTCGGGGAAGGTGTCTGTCGGCGTGGCGTGGAGCGTCATGGCGCTTCTTGTGGCCGGCTCGTTCTCGCTGCTGATGTTGCTGCCCGGGGCGGTGCGCATGTGGTGCGTGCTGACAGTGTCGGCATACTTCGTCCTGAACATCCTCTACTGCTTCAAGCTGAAGCAGATAGCCATACTCGACGTATTCATCATCTCGACAGGGTTTGTGCTGCGTGTCGCCCTCGGAGGTGTGGCCTGCGGCATATGGGTATCGCCGTGGATAATCTGCATGACGTTTATCCTCGCCCTGTTCCTCGCCTTTGCCAAGCGACGCGACGACATGGTCATCGCCCGGGAAAAGGGCATCGTGACGCGCGCCAACATAGTGAACTACAACCTGGCGTACCTCGACCAGGTGCTCGGCCTCCTCGGCGGCATTGCCATGGTGTGCTACATCATATACTCGGTGCAGCCCGATGTCGAGCGGCGTCTGCACAGCAACTACGTATACATCAGCTCGATATTCGTGCTCTTCGGCATACTGCGCTACCTGCAGATATCGCTTGTCGACAAGAAGAGCGGCAGCCCGACCAAGATACTGACCAAGGACCGTTTCATACAGTTTTCGGTCATCGGGTGGATAGCATACTTCGTACTGATAATTTATTGCCGATAGCCGGACGATGGATAAGAAGCTTGCTGTTTTCGATTTTGACGGCACGTTGATAAGCAAGGACTCGCTCTTTGAGTTCGCGGCCTTCGCGGTGGGCAAGCGCAGGCTGCTGCTTGCCTTGCTGAAGTCCCTGCCCCGTATCGTCATGTGGAAAATCGGCCTCACGTCCAACAGCTCGGCCAAGCAGGAACTATTCTCACGCATCTATAAAGGTCTCGATTACGACACTCTCGCGGCTAAAGGCGAGGAGTTCGGGCAGGAAATAGACCGGATGCTGAACGCCGACGTATACCGCCGCTTCAAGAGCCATATCGGGCAGGGCGACAGGACTCTCATCGTGTCTGCCAGCATGCCCGTATGGATACGCCCCTGGGCTGAAAGGCAGGGTCTGCCCGCCGGGAATGTGATAGGCACCGAGCCGGCACTGTCGGCCGACAGGCGCATAACGGGCGACTTCGCCACTCCCAACTGCCACGGGCAGGAAAAAGTCAGACGCCTCGTACAGGCCGTCCCCGACTATGCCGACTACGAGATATACTCGTATGCCGACTCGTCAAGCGACAGGTATATCATGGAGCTTGCCGACCATAAGGTCTGGGTAAAAAAGTAATTACTCCATCAGCATCTTGCGCTCGCAGCGGAGCACGCGTCCGGGGAAGCGGCGCACGAAGCCGTGGTTGTGCGTCGCCACCACGACGGCCACACCGTCACGGGCCGATATCTCATGCAGGTGCGCCATGATATGGTCGCCGGTCTCGGGGTCGAGATTGCCCGTAGGCTCGTCGGCAAGAATCAGACCGGGACTGTTGAGCAGTGCGCGCGCGATGACAATGCGCTGCTGCTCGCCGCCCGACAGCTGGTGCGGCATCTTGTAGGCCTTCGTGGCCATGCCTACCTGCCGGAGCACGGCGTCGATACGCTCCTCGCGGGCATGGCGGTCGGTCCACCCCGTGGCCTCGAGCACGAAGTCGAGGTTGGCGAATGCCGTGCGGTCGGACAGCAGCTGGAAGTCCTGAAAAACTATGCCTATGCGGCGGCGGAGGAAGGGTATGTCGGCACGGCTTATGGTGCGAAGGTCGTAGTCGAATATACGGGCGTCGCCCGACTCGACAGGCACCTCGGCATACAGCGTCTTCATAAGCGACGTCTTGCCGCTGCCGACGCGCCCGAGCAGATAGACAAACTCACCGGGCGACACCGAGAAATCGACATCGCGAAGTGCCACATGCTCGTTGCGCAGAATCTCAACCTTGCTGTACTCGATAATCTTCTCCATATCGGCAAAATTACACTTTTTCGCCGTCATGACAATAGGGCGCGGCGCTTATTTTGAGTTTTACCTTATTTTTAGTACTTTTGTAGTCCTCAAAAATGCACAGACTGATGAACCACAAACACTCTCTCGCAGTCATGACGGCTATGGTCACGGCGCTCGCAGCAGCTGCCGCGACGACTGTCGACTGCCGCCCCGGCGCGCTCCACAGTCTGGTCGGCAACCCCGCCTCCGTCACATCGCTGCGGCTGACAGGCACCGCCGACGCCTCCGACTTCTTCTTCATGGCATCGGCAATGCCTGCCCTGACCGAGCTGGACCTCGCAGGCTGTGACATAGCAGCTTACCGCGGCGACGCCATCAACGGCCTGTCGGCATACCCCGCCCTTACGATACCGCAGGGCGCATTCGCAGGCACAGGGCTGAAGGCTGTCATCCTTCCCGACGCCAAGGGGCTGGCCATAGGCGATTTCGCTTTCGCCGGCTCGGCTCTCGAGACCATAAGCCTCCCGGCAGGCACCGCCGTCATAGGCCAGGGCGCATTCGCAGGCTGTCGCGCACTCACCTCGGCAACACTCACGGCAGGCGTGCGCTCGGCAGGCTATGCGTTCAACAACTGCCCCGCCCTCGTCAGTGTCGACCTCGCAGGCGCCACATCGACAGGCACCGCCGACTATGCCGGATGCACAGCCCTCTCGGCCGTCAAAGGCACGCGGAGCGCCACCCGCATCGCCGACAGCACCTTCAACGGCTGCTCGTCGCTCACAGAGTTTGACTTCAGCCCGGGACTGCGCTCGATAGGCAGCTCCGCCTTTGCCGGCACATCGCTTGTCAGCGCCCGCTTCCGCGACTCGGCCGTCGACAGCATAGGCAGCTGGGCCTTTGCCTACAACCCCGCCCTGACAGACGTCGCCACGCCCGCAGGCACCGGGCATATAGGCCAGGGCGCATTCTTCGACTGCCCCTCGCTGAAGTACTTCACCCTCCCGTCGGGGCTGCGCCGCATCGAGGCCTACACCCTCAAGGGCGCCTCGTCGGTCGAGACACTGACAGTCCCGCGGGGCGTCGACGAGATAGAGCCGTATGCGCTCAAAGGAGCCTCAGGCACAAGAACCGTCAGACTGCCGTCGACACTCGAGTATATCGGCGACGGCGCAATGGAGGGCATGACAGGACTGACCGCCATCGAGGCCGCCGCGCTCGAGCAGGCACCGGAGCTTGGCGCCGACGTATGGAAGTCAGTGCCGCAGGCCGACGTAAGGCTCGACGTCTACATAGGCGCGGCACCGGCATTCGAGGCCGACAGGCAATGGAGCCGGTTCGACATCAACACGGTGGCCACTCTCGTGGGCGAGACATCGCCCGAGGCCCCGCACAGCACAGTCCGATGCCGTTTCAGCGGCAGCATCCTGCTTGTCGAGGCTCCCGGCCGCGACATAGCCGAAGTCGTGCTCTTCGACATCGCCGGGCGCGCACTGCTGCGTGCCGTCAGCAGCGAGGCCACCGTAGCCATCGACACATCAGCATTCACAACAGATATTTACATCGTGCGCTGCACACTCTCCGGCGGCGACACGGCAACATTTAAAACAGCCCGCCGACATGGGTAAGAACAAACTGAAGAAATTCGCCGAGCTTGAGAACAATCCGCTCGTGCTGCAATATCCTTTCCGCACCATCGAGGCCGGAGGGTTCCCCCTCAAAGGCCGGTGGCGCGCCGACTTTTTCCACAACGACAACCCGATAGTGCTCGAGCTCGGCTGCGGCAAGGGCGAGTACACAGTGGGACTTGCACGCCGGTATCCCGACAAGAACTTCATCGGCATCGACATCAAGGGCGCCCGCATATGGTCGGGAGCCAAAACCGCACTCAACGACGGCATGACAAACGTCGCCTTCGTGCGCACCTCGATCGAGCTGCTGGAGGCCTTCTTCGCGCCCGGCGAAGTGGCCGAGATATGGATTACCTTCCCCGACCCGCAGATGAAAAAGGTCAACAAACGCCTCACAGGCACACGCTTCATGGAGATGTACCGCCATGTGCTCCAGCCGGGCGGCATGGTACACCTCAAGACCGACAGCCCCTTCCTGTACACATACACCACCATGATGGCAGAGCACAACAGCCTGGAGATACTCGAGAACACAGCCGACCTCTACGCCACCCTGCCCGCCGACGACCCCATACTGAACATACGCACACACTACGAGCAGCAGTGGCTCGACCGCGGCCTCACAATCAAGTACTTCAGCTTCCGCCCCGGCACGACACCGGCGCTCGAGGAGCCGCCGGGCGCCGACGACATCGCTCCCGACACATACCGCAGCTACTCCCGCGGATACATCGAGTGCCCGCAGCTGCTGGACGACGACGCCAACGCCGAGAAATAACCCATTACCAAGACAATACAACTACCACAACCGTGACTACACTATATCCCGCTCTCATTACCGAAGCCCTTGCCACCGTGCGCTATCCCGGCACCGGTAAAAGCATCATCGAGATGGACATGCTCGAGGATGACATCCGCATCAACGGCGACAGCGTGAGCTTCACAATCATATTCGACAAGCCCACCGACCCCTTCAAGGCATCGCTGCTGAAGTCGGCCGAAGCCGCAATAAAGCTGCGCGCCCCCGAGGCCCGGGTCACCATCAACACCGCAACCCGCAAGGCCGCGCCCGCCGCACCGGCGAAAGCTCCCGTGCTGCCCGGCGTCAGAAACATCGTGGCCATATCCTCGGGCAAGGGCGGAGTCGGCAAATCGACCGTCGCCGCAAACCTCGCAGTGGCGCTTGCCGCCGAAGGCTACAGCGTAGGCCTGCTTGACGCCGACATCTTCGGTCCGTCCGTCCCCAAGATGTTCGGTCTCGAAGGCGAACAGCTCTACATGCACGAAGTCAACGGCCAGAACCTGATTATCCCCGCCGAGGCATACGGCGTCAAAGTGCTCTCGATAGGCTTCCTCATCGACCCCTCGAGCGCGGCTGTATGGCGCGGCGCAATGGCGTCGAACGCCCTCAAGCAGCTCATCGAGCAGGCCGACTGGGGCGAACTCGACTACTTCCTCATCGACATGCCCCCCGGCACCAGCGACATCCACCTGACCCTGGTGCAGACCCTCGGCCTGACCGGCACCGTCGTCGTGACAACACCCCAGCAGGTCGCGCTTGCCGACGCCCGCAAAGGCATCGCCATGTTCCGCGACGCTAAAATCAACGTCCCCGTGCTCGGCCTTGTCGACAACATGGCATGGTTCACACCCGAGAAGCACCCCGACGAGCGCTACTTCCTCTTCGGCCGCGAAGGCGCCGTCGACGAGCTCGCCGCCGAGTTCGACGTCCCCGTCCTTGCCCGCATACCCCTTGTAGCAGCCGTCGGCGAGCACTCCGACAGCGGCCGCCCCATCGTGCTCGAGCCTACCGTATCGGCACAGGCATTCATCCACCTTGCCCATGAGCTGACCGACGCCGTAGCCAAGCGCAACGAGACACTTCCGCCCACCGAAAAAGTACACACAAAATGAGCACCCCCACGCCCTTCATACTTGTCATCAACGGCCCCAACCTCAATCTCCTCGGCCGCCGACGCCCCGAGATATACGGCAGCGAGACTCTCGACGACATAAACCGCCGCATAGCCGAAGCAATGCCCGAAGGATATGCCCTCGAAGCCCGACAGTCAAACAGCGAGGGCGACATCATCGACGCCATCCACGAGGCAGGATTCGACAGCGCATGCAAGGGCATAATCCTCAACGCGGGAGCTTACACCCACTACTCATACGCCATCGCCGACGCCATAGAGGCTGTCGAGACTCCCGTCATCGAAGTGCACCTGAGCAACGTCGATGCCCGCGAGGACTTCCGCCGCACGTCGGTCATAGCACCCGTGTGCCGCGGCTCGATATCGGGCTTCGGCTCCATGTCGTATATCCTCGCCGCAAAGGCTCTTACCGATGAAAAAGACTGATACACAGGGGCTGCTGATAGGTCTCGACGGCAAGCGCGCCGTGCTCAACAACACCGGACTGGGCAACTACAGCCGCTATGCCGTCAACATCATGTCGGCTGCATACCCCGGCACGACATTCAGGCTATACTCGCCCAAGAACGCCGACAACGAACGCCTGCGCCCGCTGCTCGCCCGCGACAACGTCGAGCTGTCGGTGCCTTCGCTGCGCCCCGACATAGCCCCGGTGCGCGCATTCTGGCGCACCTTCGACATGCCGCTGCAGCTCAAGCGCGACAACGTGGCCGTATACCACGGCCTCAGCAACGAGCTGCCGCTGACAATCAAGGGCATATGCCCCTCGGTGGTGACCATCCACGACCTCATATACCGCCGCGTGAAGCAGGACTACAGCGCCATCGACCGCAGGCTCTACGACTTCAAGTACAGCCGCTCGGCCCGGATAGCCACACGCGTCATAGCCATCAGCGAGTGCACCAAGCGCGACCTGATGACCGACTACGGCATCCCCGAAGAGAAAATCGACGTCATCTACCAGGGCGTCGACCCCATCTTCTCGCTCGACATCAACACCGAGACCCGCGCCAAGGTACGGGCACGCTACAAGCTGCCGCAGAAGTACATAGTCACCGTCGGCACGGTACAGTCCCGCAAAAACCAGATGCTCGCAGTGCGCGCACTGGCGCGACTACCCAAAAGCATAAGCCTCGTCATCGTGGGCCGCTTCGACGGCGCCTATGCCGCCGAGGTCAAGGCCGAAATAGCCGCTCTCGGACTGTCGGACCGCGTGATGCACCTGCAGGGCGTGCCCTTCGCCGACATCCCGGCAATCTATGCCTGCGCCGAGCTGTCGACATACACCTCGCGCTACGAAGGCTTCGGCCTGCCTGTGGTCGAGTCGCTGACAGTCGGCACCCCGGTGATAGCCTGCACAGGCTCCTGCCTCGAGGAGGCCGGCGGCGACGGCGCCATCTACGTCGACCCCGACGATGTCGAGGGCTGCGCACTCACGGCCGCCCGCCTCATCGACGACGTCGTCTACCACGACAAGACAGCATCCAAAGGCCGCAGCCACGTGCGACGATTCTCGGCCGAGAACTTCGCCCGCGCCACTATGGCATGCTATAAAAAAGCGCTTTTATCCGAACTCATATGACAAAAAAGACTATACTGATCGTCGGCGCCGGTGGCTTTATCGGCGGCTTCATCGCCCGCACGGCACTCGAGCGCGGATTCGACACTTACGTGGCCGTGCGCGAGAGCACATCGCGCCGCTATCTCGCCGACCCGGCTCTGAAATTCGTCGTCCTCGACTACGACGACCCCGACACCCTCGGCACCAGGCTCAGGGAAAACGCTCCCGAGAGCGGCCGCTGGGACTATATAATATACAATCTCGGAGCCACAAAGTGCGCCAACTTCGCCGACTTCAACCGCATCAACTATCTCTACGTGCGCGACTTCGTCGGCGCGCTCGAAGACGAGAACCTGGTGCCCGAGAAGTTCCTCTACATGAGCTCGCTCAGCGCCCTCGGTCCCGTCGACGAGAAAGGCTACACCCCTATCGACTCCACCGCCGTACCCCACCCCAACACACGCTACGGCCTGTCGAAAATCAAGGCCGAGACCTTCCTGCAGACCCGCACATCCTTCCCCTGGATTATCTTCCGCCCCACAGGAGTATACGGCCCGCACGAGCGCGACTACCTGATGATGATAAAGTGCATCGACAGCCACTTCGACTTCGGCGTAGGCTTCCGCACCCAGATGCTGACATTCATATATGTCGAGGACCTTGTCGGCGCGATGTTCGACGCACTCGCCTCAGACCGCACCCTCCACAAGAAATATATCATCAGCGAGCCCAAGGCATATACGCAGAAAGAGTTCCGCGCCATCGTCGCCAAGGCTCTCGGCGGCAAGACCGTCATACCCGTCAAGCTGCCTATGTGGGCCGTGTACGCCGCATCGGTAGTAGCCGAGAAGTGGGGAGCGCTGACGCTCAAGCCATCGACGCTCAACCGCGACAAGTTCAAAATCATGCGGCAGCGCAACTGGAACTGCTCGGTGGCCGACGCCGTCGAGGACTTCGGCTTCCATGCCGACTATCCCCTCGAGCGTGGCATCGAGAAGACTGTCGAGGCTTATCTCCTGGAGAAAGCTGAGGCTAAAAAGAAGAAAAAGTGATGCGTCCGCTGCCGGTAAAACTCGCCGTCATAGCGGCATGCCTCCCGCTTGTCGCCTATCCTGCCCTGCTCTCGCGATGCCCCGCCGACAGCCCGGCCGAGATATTCGTCTATCTCTACCCGGTGTATGTCTTGCTCTCGGGCGTGTGCGCATGGCTGAGCTGGCCCGCGCGCAAAGAAGTATTCTACATCCTCATAGCCCTGCTGCTGCTCACCCATGCCGCAATGTGGGCTCTCGTATCACTCTGACAGCCATGATGACAGAAGAAGACTATATCGCCGCGCACATCAGCGCCGAGCCCCCCGCACTGCGGCGACTATACCGCGACACGCACCTGCGCCGCCTCTACCCGCGCATGTGCACCGACCATATCCAGGGGCGCATACTGGTCATGCTCACACGCATGATAGCCCCGTCGGCCATACTCGAGCTGGGCACATTCACGGGCTACTCAACGCTATGCTTCGCCGAAGCGGCGCCCCGGGCCCGAATCGACACTGTCGAAATCGACGCCGACTATGCCGACGAGCTGCGCGAACTCTTCGCTACCGCCGCGCCCGACACCCGCATAACACTGCACACAGGCGACGCCGAGGAGCTGCTGCCGTCGCTGCTTGCCGACAACAGCTACGACATGGTGTTTATCGACGCCAACAAGCGGCGCTACCCGCAGTACTACGAGGCGCTCATAGGCTCGATGCGCCCCGGCTCATACATCCTCGCCGACAACACCCTGTGGACCGACAAGGTGCTCGACCCCACGGCACACGACCCGCAGACCGAGGGCATACGCGCCTTCAACGACATGGTGGCCGCTGACAGACGAGTCGAGAAAGTGATACTACCCGTAAGAGACGGCCTCACTCTGATACGCATAAAATGAAAAACACTGTCATCCGCATCGCGGCGGCTCTGCTGATCGCCGCATGCAGCATATTACCAACGGTTGCGGCACAGTTCAGCATCAGCCGCGGTGAAAAAATCACTATCAGCATTTCGGGGAGACAAGGCCGTGTCGTCGGTACGGCCGTCGACATGCTCGCCTCCGACCTGCATGCTGTGACAGGAGCCGAACTCGTACGGACATCCTCGAAAAAAGCAAAGATTGCAGTAAGAATCGACCCCGGAACGGTGACAAGTCCGCAAGGATTCCGCATTGAAGCCTTAACCGACGGACGTCTGTCTGTAAAAGCTCACGACAGCCACGGTGCCGCATATGGCATTCTCGAACTGAGCCGACTTATGGGCGTCTCGCCCTGGGTATGGTGGGCTGATGCCGCACCGGAACCCAAAGACACTTTTACACTGACTGAAGGATTCGTCTCGGAGCAGGCTCCGTCAGTCGAGTTCCGCGGCATATTCATCAACGATGAGGACTGGGGGCTGATGCCGTGGAGCAGTGCCACAAACGAACCGGAACTCCCTCAAGGTGAGATAGGCCCGAAGACCAACTCTCGCATATTCGAGCTACTTCTGCGCCTGCGCGCCAACACTTTTTGGCCTGCGATGCACGAGTGCACCGTACCCTTCTTCCTGACAAAGGGCAACCGGGAGGCCGCAGAGAAATACGGCATATTTATCGGGACTTCACACTGCGAGCCAATGGCATGCAATGCCGCAGGAGAGTGGAGCCGCAGAGGCAAGGGCGACTATGACTATGTAAACAACAGCCGCGAAGTATACCGCTTCTGGGAGGAGCGAGTCAAAGACGTCGCACAACAGGAAATAATATACACTATCTGCATGCGCGGCGTTCATGACGGAGCCATGAATGGTGCTGACGGCACCGAACAGCAGAAAAAGGTGCTTGAGAAGGTAATCGACGACCAACGCGGGATGCTTGCAAAACATGTCTGCAAAGACATAAGCAAGGTACCTCAGGTGTTCATCCCCTACAAGGAAGTGCTTGACATCTACAACGCCGGACTAAATATTCCTGACGATGTGACACTGATGTGGTGCGACGACAACTATGGATACATCCGGCACCTGCCGACTGAAGCCGAACGCTCTCGCGCAGGAGGAAATGGCATCTACTATCACGTATCATACTGGGGACGGCCCCACGATTACCTGTGGCTCGGCACTTTCTCTCCCGGGTTGCTGTTTACTGAGATGAAAAAAGCCTACGACAGCGGTATAAAACGTATATGGATACTCAACGTAGGCGACCTTAAACCGGCAGAATATCAGACCGAATTGTTTATGGACATGGCATGGGACATGGACTCTGTCTGCCGCCGGGGAGTCAGGGCACATGCGGGCGACTTTCTATCAAGGGAGTTCGGCGATGAAGCCGCAGAGCGACTGTTGCCATTGATGGAGGAGCACTATAGACTTGCCTTCATCCGCAAGCCCGAGTTCATGGGAAACACACGAGAGGAAGAATGGAACGACCCCTCGGCACGCTACATAAGAGACCTTCCCTGGTCTGACAACGCAGTCAAAGAAAGGCTCGACAGATACAAAGCCATATCCGACCGCTCCGACAGCATAGCCACGTTGATACCGTCACGATTGCAGACCTCGTATTACCACCTTGTGGAGTACCCTGTCAAAGCGGCTTACCAGATGAACCGCAAATTGCTTGCCGCGCAGCTTGCCCGCCACGGCAAATGCAACCCGGAAGAGAGCAGTGCGGCCTATGACAGCATCGTAGCCCTCACCGACGCATACAACCAAGGCAAATGGGCCGGGCTTATGGATCATCGTCCGCGACGCCTTCCCGTCTTCGACCGTTCACCGCATGCACTGACGCTTAACTCAGGCGACGCCGACTGTCACGCATTCCTCTTTGAGGGAACCGAAGCCGAAGGCAGCTTCACAGTCTGCGACATGCTGGGGACTTCCGGCAAAGCCGCCCTGCTCAATTCAGGCTCGCCCGTAAGCTTCTACCTGCCCCACCGCCCCGGGGAAAAGGTGGACATCGAAGTAAGAGTATTGCCTACGCACCCCGCTGACACATCGGGGGTGGCAGTAGAAATCTCGCTCGGAGACTCAGCTCCCGTACGTCTCGACTTCGCAACCAAAGGTCGCAGTGAGGAGTGGAAAGAAAACGTGCTCCGCAATTACGCATCTCGGACAGTCTCGATGTGCACTGATGGCGGAGAGGCTCGGAGAATATGCATCAAGGCTCTCTCTGCGGGTGTTATTCTCGACAGAGTGCTTGTGCGGGAGAAAACTTCAGGCAAGCGGATATGCGTCTTCGGCGACAGCTATGTCCGCAACCACAGATGCCCCTTCGCCGAGACATGGCATGCCAAGGCGGCGGCACGTCTGGGCATGGAGTATGTCAACCGCGGCATCAACGGCAACGCCATAGCCTTCGACCGCACCGACCGCGGCTTCGGCATCGAGATGGCACGCCGCTATGCCGAGCTTCCTGACTCGGCCGACGTCATCATGATTATCGCCGGACACAACGATGCCGTTTTCATCGGCGACAGCAAGGAGAAGCACGATACATTCCGCGACGGTCTCGAGACTCTCTGCTCGGGTCTGCGCGAGCGCTACCCCGACGCCGCCATCGCCTTCGTGCTGCCCTGGAGCGTCGACCGCGCGGGCTTCGCCGAAGTCATAGCCGACATCCGCCTGGCATGCACACGCCACGGCTTCGCGCTCTTCGACGCCGAGAGTGCGGGCGGCATAAAGGTCAACGACGACAGCTTCCGCGACCGCTACTTCCAGGACCGGGGCGTCAACGACACGGCCCATCTCAACAGCGACGGCCACGACCTTATAGTCGCGGCCGGCACAGACTTCCTCCGCTCGCTGGTGAAGTAGAAAACATCACATACACAAAAAGCGTGGACGG
Source organism: Muribaculaceae bacterium (assembly GCA_029057255.1). Taxonomy (GTDB): domain Bacteria; phylum Bacteroidota; class Bacteroidia; order Bacteroidales; family Muribaculaceae; genus CAG-873. The sequence continues at coordinate 16,467 of JAICZO010000039.1, forward strand.
TCAGCCGCCCACGCTTTTTGTGTATGTGAATTACTTCTTTTACTTGATGGCATCCACCATTGCGCTGAATGCAGCCTGAATGCCTTCGGCATCCTTGCCGCCGGCCTGAGCGAAACCGGGCTGGCCACCGCCGCCACCCTTGATGTTGCGAGCGGCGTCACGGACAATCTGCGATGCGCTGAGGCCGTTCTTGGCCAGGTCGTCGGTAAGGGCTACAGTGAGCAGGGGTTTGCCCGAGGGGTCGGTAGTTGCGGCCACGAATGCCGTTGCCTCGGGAGAGATGGTTCGTACGCTGAAAGCGACGCCCTTGACCATGTCGGGCAGACGGACGCCGTTCATAGTCACAAGCTTGATGCCCGACGCTGTGTGCGACGCATTGTCGACGAGCTTCTGGCTGAGGGCGGCGATGCGCTCGCGTGCATATTCCTCGGCCTGACGGCGGAGCTCGGTGTTCTCTTCCATAGCCTTGCGCATGGCACCGAGGAGGTCGGGAGCGTTGTTGAGCATGGCGGCCATACTCTTGAGGGTATGCTCGATGTCGTGCATCAGGTCCTCTACGGCAGGGCCGGTGAGAGCCTCGATGCGGCGTATGCCTGCCGCGATGCTTGACTCGGATATGATTTTTATCACACCGATGTTGCCGGTGTTGTCGACGTGTGTACCGCCGCAGAGCTCGACAGAGTCGCCGTAGCGTATGACGCGCACCTCGTCGCCGTACTTCTCGCCGAAGAGGGCCATCGCGCCCATGTCACGCGCTTCCTGGATGGGCACATTGCGGTGCTCGTCGCGTGCTATTGCCTTGCGGACATAGCTGTTGGCGAGTTTCTCGACTTTCTGGATTTCCTCGGGAGTAAGTTTCTGGAAGTGGGAGAAGTCGAAGCGGAGGATGTCGGGCGACACAAACGAGCCTTTCTGCTCGACGTGTGTGCCGAGGACTTCGCGGAGGGCGCGGTGGAGCAGGTGTGTAGCCGAGTGGTTGCGGGAGATGGCGGCACGTGCCTCGGTGTCGATGGCGGCACGGAATGTGGCGTTGACATCGGCAGGCAGCTCTTTGACGAGATGTACGCCCACGCCGTTCTCGCGCTTGGTGTCGAAGACTTCTGTCACGGCGCCGGTGGCGGCGTCGGTGAGTGTGCCGCGGTCGCCTACCTGGCCGCCCATCTCGGCATAGAAGGGAGTCTCGGAGAGAACGATCTGATAGTAGTCGCGGTTTTTCTGCTTGACATGGCGGTAGCGGAGGATGCGTGCCTCTGTCTCGGCCTTGTCATAGCCGCAGAACTGCTGCTCGCCCTCGTTGACAGTCACCCAGTCGGCGGCCTCGACGGCAGCGGCGCTGCGTGCGCGCTCTTTCTGAGCTGCCATCTCGCGGTCGAAGCCCTCGATGTCGGCAGTCATGCCGTAGTCCTTGAGGATGAGCTGTGTGAGGTCGAGGGGGAAGCCGTAGGTATCATAGAGTGTGAATGCCTGCTTGCCCGAAATCTCGGTCTTGCCCTCGGCCTTAGCTGCGCGAACAGCCTCGTCGAGCAGCTTGATGCCGTTCTCGAGGGTGCGGAGGAAGGAGTCTTCCTCTTCCTTGATGACACGCATGATGAGGTCGCGGTTGGCGGGCAGCTCGGGGTATGCCTCGCCCATGTTCTCGATGAGGGTGTCGACGAGGCGGTACATGAATGCCTGCTTCTGACCGAGGAAGGTGTAGGCATAGCGCACGGCGCGACGGAGGATGCGGCGGATTACATAGCCGGCCTTAGCGTTGGAGGGGAGCTGGTTGTCGGCGATTGAGAAGGCTATCGTGCGCACGTGGTCGGCGATGACACGCATGGCCACGTCGACCTGCTTGTCGGTGCCGTATTCCTTGCCCGAGAGAGATGCGATTTTGAAGATGAGGGGTGTGAAGACGTCGGTGTCATAGTTCGATGTCTTGCCCTGGAGTGCCATGCACAGGCGCTCGAAGCCCATGCCGGTGTCGATAACCTTGGCGGGAAGAGCCTCGAGAGAACCGTCGGCCTTGCGGTTGTACTGCATGAAGACGAGGTTCCATATCTCGATGACCTGGGGGTGGTCATGGTTGACGAGCGAGGCGCCGCTTACTTCGGCACGCTCCTGCTCGCTGCGGAGGTCGATGTGAATCTCCGAGCAGGGGCCGCAGGGGCCTGTGTCGCCCATTTCCCAGAAGTTGTCGTGCTTGTTTCCGTTGAGGATGTGGTCGGCGGGCAGATGGCTCTCCCAGATTTGGGCAGCCTCGTTGTCACGCTCGAGACCTTCTTCGGGCGCGCCCTCGAAGACTGTCGCATAGAGGCGCGAGGCGTCGAGATGAAGCACGTCGACAAGGTACTCCCACGCCATGTTGATAGCCTCGGCCTTGAAGTAGTCGCCGAACGACCAGTTGCCGAGCATCTCGAACATTGTGTGGTGGTATGTGTCGAGACCCACTTCCTCGAGGTCGTTGTGCTTGCCGCTCACGCGCAGGCACTTCTGCGAGTCCGCCACACGCCTGTACTTCGGAGCCACCGAGCCTAAGATAATATCCTTGAACTGGTTCATGCCCGCGTTGGTGAACATCAGCGTGGGGTCGTCTTTAATAACCATCGGAGCGGAGGGCACGATGCGGTGGTCCTTCGACTCGAAGAAGTCTTTGAATGACTGTCGTATTTCCTTTGCAGTGAGCATTGTATATTGATTTTCTTTTTAAAAGTTCTTTAAGGATTCGTGCAAATCGGCATAAAATTGCTATCTTTGCGTTTCGGAGTGCAAAATTACTCCATTTTTCGCTATTCTGCAAATTATGAGCCAAAAGGTATTCTATCGTTACAACTCTGCAACCGAGCAGTATGAGCGCGTCTATCCCGACCGCCGCCGCAGGCTGATGGCGTCGGCAAGGGTATATGCGTGGTCGGTGCTTACTGTAGCGGTAGTGGCGCTCGGCCTCTATTATATCATCGAGTCGCCACGCGAGAAGATGCTCCGCGAGCGCAACGAGCAGCTGATGCAGCGCCTCGAGCTGCTCGGAAGGCAGGCCGACGAGGCTCTCGCCGTGATGGAGGACGTCGCCGAGCGCGATAACAATTTCTATCGCGTGATGATGCAGGCCGAGCCGCTCAACCCCGCCAGACGATATGCCGGACTCGAGAGGCAGCGAAACTATGACCGCATCGACTCGATGGCCGACAACAGGCTGCTGCGCGAGGTGAGCATGAAGCTCGACCGACTCGACCGCATGCTCGTGTCGCAGATTAAATCGTTTGATTTCCTTGCGGCCGAAGCCTCGGGGCAGAAAGACCGCATGGCCCACATCCCGGCAATACAGCCCGTGCCGGAGAAGTTTCTGCGCACGATGGCGTCGGGATACGGCACACGTGTCGACCCGATATACGGAACGGCCAAGTTCCACGAGGGCATGGACTTCTCGGCGCCTCCCGGGACGCCCGTCTACGCCACTGCCGACGGCACCGTCCTGTCTGCCGACTGGAACAGCGGCTATGGCAACCTTATCGAAATAAACCACGGCTACAACTACGTGACCCGCTACGCCCACCTGTCGAAAATGATAGCGACAAAGGGGCAGAAAGTGAAGCGCGGCGACCTTATCGGCCTGGTAGGCAATACCGGAAAGTCGACAGGCCCGCACCTGCACTACGAAGTGCGCTACCGCGGGGCGCCGCAGAACCCGGTCAACTACTACTTCTACGATCTGTCTCCCGAGCAGTACGACGAGATAATACGCCTCGCCGAGAATGCCGGGCACGTGATGGACTGAAACCGCTCTCTATATTATGGCTGACGAACTCGACAAAATGTTCTACCGCATCGGCGACGTGTCGATCATGCTCGACCTGCCCCAGTCGACGATACGCTTCTGGGAGAAGGAATTCAGCGAGCTGCGCCCGCGACGCAACGGCGGCGGCATACGGCGCTACACGCCGGCCGACGTCGAGCAGCTGCGCATCATCCGCTTCCTCATCCGCGAGAAGGGGCTGACCATAGAGGGCGCACGCGAGCATCTGCGCCGCAACCGCCGCGACCTCGAGCGCAAGCACGAAGTTATCGGACGGCTCAAAAACATTCGCCGCCGACTGACCGATATGCTCGAGGCTCTCGATCAGCGGCAGCGCAAATGACACTCCGTTCTATCACCGTGCGTATGTAGCAGCTCTACCTGCGGGAACAGAGAATCCCGTGGTCAAGCTTTCTTTTTTCTTCATTGAGGCGACGCTTCATCTCGGCCCATTGACGTTGCTGTTCCGCCCATTGGCGTTGCTGCTCGGCCCACTGCTCTGACGAGACATCATACACCATACCGTCAAACTCGTTATCGTCCGAGAATATCACTATGCTGCTGTCATCGCCGGCCTCCTCGACCGTATTGTCGCGCCAGCTCATGACCACGGTGAACGCGTCGGGCGTGCCGCTGAGAGTGTATGTGCTGCGGCAGCGGTCATCCTCGAAGGTATACGAGCGCGTGCCGTTGGAGAGTACGGCCGATATGGTGCGGGGACGGTCTTCCTCGAACGCCCTTACCAGACGTGCGTAGTAGTCCTTGTTCTGCGACGACACCACGCGTGTGGTGCGGTAGAGCTTGTGTTTCTTCTTTGTGCGGCGCTCCGAGTATGTCACCGACACATCCTTACGGCCTTCGATACGGTTGATTTCCCTGTCGATATTTGACTGAGCCATTGCGGCGATAACCGAAAGCGCCGCGATAATTATACATAAAAACTTTTTCATAGAAAATCAGGATCCGAGTATATTGCGGCGAACATCCTCTGCGACGTTGGGGTCGGAGATTCGGCTCAGCGCGTTGTTGATAATTGTTTCTTCGTATGTATCGTCGACGGCCGACATGGCTGTCTCTATGCTGTCGGCCATAGCCTCGGCACGGCACAGCTGCTCGTAGATGGAGTTTATGTCGGTGACCCGCTTGCCGTTCTGCTTGACGTAGCTGCCGCGGTACATGGCGCACAGCTCGCTGTCTGTGCCTCTGACGGGAGAAAACAAGGACAGACCGATGGTAACGGCCACCGCCACGGCGGCGGCAATGCCTGCGGCTGCAAACCACGACCTGCGACGCCTCGCGACAGGGCGCGGCACCTGCTCGGGCGCCGGCAGCGAGGCATACCATGCAAACATCTGCCTGTATCTCTCGAGAGCTCCGGCATCGGCGTGCGCTGCGAAATAGTCGCAGATAGCCTTCTCCTGAGCCGGCGTGGTGTCACCGTCAAAGAAAAGCCGTATAAGCCGTTCTATTTCTTTTGTTTTCATAATCAGTTTATTTCGTTAATATTGAAGAGAGTTGCCACTTTTCTGCGTGCTCTCGAGAGCGCCGTGCGCACAGCGCCCTCGCTTGAGCCTGTGATGGCCGCTATGGCCGCGTTGTCGTAGCCTTCGATGTGGCGTAGTCGGATGAGCGTCTGCATAGAGTCGGGGAGGCTCGCGAGAATACCGTCGACATACTCCGCCTTCTGGCGCCCGATGAGTATATCCTCGCCCGAGGGTACGTCGTCGGCACACTCTTCAAGAGCGGCCCGGGGCACCGCGCCTTTGTCGCGCATGAGGTTGAGCGAGCGGCGCTTGACCACCAGGACGGCGAGAGCTTCGACCGAGCGGTACTCTCCGAGAGTGTCTCGCAGATTCCACAGCTTGAGCATGGTATCCTGCACGACATCCTCGGCGTCATCGTCGCCGACATATTTCCGCGCTGTCTTTATCAGGCGCGGCCGGAGACTGCGAGCTAATATTTCGAACTCTGTCATCGTCATTCACCCTATAGACACACGGATGCAGAGATTGTTACAGCCTCGGGCAATTTTTTTTCACATAAGCTGCATTCCCTTGGCGAAGTAGCGCGAGGAGGCGTCGGCGGGGCGCAGCAGGGTGTCGTTCCACATCACTATGTCGATGTCCACGGCCACGAATCCCGGCTCGCCGTGCGCCCTGACTTCTCTCTCGTAGTCCTTGGCCGCCGACTGCATGGCGCTGTAGTCCAGCGGGGTCGACAGCTCTACGATGCAGTTGAGATAGGTGGCGGCGTCGCAGGAGTACTCGGGGTCTGAGGGGTAGACACCCGACGTGCGCAGCACTTCGCCCCTCTGCGACAGGAAATCGAACGCTGCGGCTATCTGCAGCTCGGCGTCGGAGGCATTTGCTCCGAGGCATATGAGGGCGCGGTCAGACATCTTTGAGGCTCAGGCTTATACGGCGTCGGTCGGAGTCGATGTCGATAACTCTCACTTCCACCCTCTGCCCCAGGCGGAGCACTTCGCTGACCGACGACACGCGCCGGTCGCACAGCTGCGAGATGTGCAGCATGCCGTTCTCCTTGATGCCGAGGTCGACAAATGCGCCGAAGGCGGTGATATTGTTGACAACACCGGGGATTTTCATGCCCGGCCTGAGGTCGTCGAAGCTGTCGACGGCAGGGACAAATGCCGAGCTGTTGTCATCGGTGCGCGGGTCGCGTCCGGGCTTGCGCAGCTCGGCCACGATGTCGGTCACGGTCTGCCGTCCGGCGACACCTGTGGCCACGAAAGAGTCGATGTCGAAGCTGTCGAGGAGGGCGGCGTTCCCGGCAAGCTCACCGGCCTTGACGCCGAGCGAGCGTGCCATAGCGTCGACCACGCTGTAGCTCTCGGGGTGAATGCCCGTATTGTCGAGAGGCTGCCGGCCGCCGGGCACGCGCAGGAATCCCGCCGCCAGCTCGAAGGCCTTGTCGCCCAGGCGCGGCACCTTGCGCAGGGCGGCGCGGGAGGCGAAGTCGCCGTTGGCGGCACGGTATGCCACGATGTTGGAGGCGAGCGACGGACCTATGCCGGAGATGTACGACAGCAGCTGCGCCGATGCGGTGTTGACATCGACACCGACAGCGTTGACACAGCTCATGACCGTATAGTCGAGCGACTCCTTGAGACGCTTCTGGTCGACGTCGTGCTGGTACTGCCCCACTCCGATTGACTTGGGGTCAATCTTGACAAGCTCGGCGAGCGGGTCGATAAGACGGCGGCCGATCGAGACGGCGCCGCGGACGGTCACATCCTTGTCGGGGAACTCCTGCCGCGCTATGTCCGAGGCCGAGTATACCGACGCGCCGTCCTCGCTGACGACAAAGACGCGGGAGGGGTCTACTACTCCCGAGGCCTTGACGAAGCGCTCGGTCTCGCGCGAGGCGGTGCCGTTGCCGAGAGCCACTACCTCGAGACTGTGGGCGGTGACGAGGCGGCGCAGGGTGCGGGTGGCGCCGTCGACGTCGGAGCGCGGCGGCACGGGATAGATGACAGCATCGTCAAGCAGATTGCCCTGGGCATCAAGCGCAACGACCTTGCAGCCGGTGCGGTAGCCGGGGTCAAGGGCGAGGACGCGCTTGCCTTTCAGCGGGGGGGCGAGCAGGAGCTGACGCAGGTTGCCGGCGAAGATGTCGATGGCGACGCGGTCGGCCTCTTCCTTCAGCTCGGCCGAAATCTCGGTCTCGACCGACGGGCACAGCAGACGCGACGATGCGTCGGCGACGGCGCCGCGGATGACTTCGGCGCAGCTGTATGAGGCATTGCGCGGCACAAAGCTGCGGCAAAGCTCTTCCTCGAGCTGTCCTGCGGGGGACTCAAGCACATATCTGACCTTGACAAGCCCCTCGCGCTCGGCACGGCGCAGGGCGAGATACTGGTGCGACGACATGCGTCTGACCGACTGCGAGAAGTCGCCGTAGAGAGCCAGCGGCGTCGCGGCAAGCTCTGCCTCCTTGCCCTTGGCGACCTTGCATACGAGTGATGCCGAGCGCCGGTAATAACGGCGGGTGACATTACGGAGCGTGGACGACTCCGAAGCCCACTCGGCGATGATGTCGGAGGCTCCGGCGATGGCGTCGTCGACAGTCCCGACTCCTTCCTTACCTACGAAGCGTCGCGCCGACCCGGCACAGTCGCCCGTCTTGCCGGCCATTATGATGCGTGCCAGAGGCTCGAGGCCCTTCTCTCTCGCCACGGTGGCGCGGGTGCGCCGCTTGGGCTTGTAGGGGGCATAGATGTCCTCGACCTGTGTCATGGTCGTGGCCGCCTCGAGGCGTCGGAGCAGCTCGGGGTTCATGGCCCCTGCCTCAGCAATGGCGTCGCGGACAAAGGCTATTCTCTCGTAGAGCTGGCGCACCGAGGCGAGAGTCGACTCGATGTCGCGGACGGCCACTTCGTCGAGCGAGCCGGTCATTTCTTTTCTGTATCGGCTTATAAACGGCACCGTGGCGCCGCCGTCGAGCAGCTCCACGGTCGCTTTGACACCGGCAAGGGGCAGGCCGAGCCGAGCGGCTACTGCCTCGCAAATATCTTTCATCGTGATAGTTTGAACAGTGTTATTTCAGGAGTGGCGCCTATGCGCGCGGGGATGCCCACTTCTCCGGCTCCGATATTGACATACAGGCGGTGGGCGCCGTCGCAGTCGCCGTACATCCCGCCCCAGGTATCGTATCTGAACACCGCGGGCGACAGGCCGAAGAGCTCCATCTGCATGGCGTGTGTATGTCCGGCCAGGGTAAGGGCTATGTTCTTGTCAGGACTCTCGGCGATGTCTTCGGTCCAGTGTGCCGGGTTATGGCTCAGCAGAATCTTGAAGGCAGGGTCGCAGAGGTCGCCGGGATATGCGAGGTCGAGGTCGCCGTAGACGGGGAATGGCGGGTCGCCGATATTCTCCACGCCGATGAGCACTATAGAGTCGCCTCCGGCATGAAAGGTGCGGCTTTCGTTGTTGAGCATCTGCCAGCCCATGCCGCGCTGAAGCTCGTACATAAGCTCCATGTTGCGGCTCTTGGCCTCGGGCGACGGCCACGAATAGTAGTCGCCGTAATCATGGTTGCCGAGAATCGAGTAGACACCCATAGGCGCGTCGAGCCGCGACAGCACCTCCGTGAAGGGCCGCAGCTCGTCGGTGCGCCTGTTGACGATGTCGCCCGTGAAGACCACCATGTCGGGGTGCAGGCCGTTGATGCGGTCGACAAGCGCGGCGACGAATGTCGTGTCGCTGCCGAAGCTCCCCACATGCAGGTCGGAAATCTGGGCTATGGTCATGCCGTCGAAAGCCTGCGGCAGGCCGGGGTCGGCGAAGGTGACTTCGCGCA
>JAICZO010000390.1 GCA_029057255.1 Muribaculaceae bacterium
GAGTAGGCCCGATAATCTGTATGGCGCGCGTGGTGCAAACCAGCGACAGCACTGTGGGGATGACGGCCAGCGCCGCCAGGTTGAGCCAGCCCGACGGCTTCGACGGCACCGTGAGCGTGTTGCCCGCGGCTATGAAGCCGATGAAGAGCAGCGTGCCCCATACGAGCACATAGAAGAGCAGCTTGCTCGTCACTATGCTGCGGATATTCTCCGACACGTTGACCATGATTATATACAGCGAGTAGGTGAGCGCCGACATCATCACGAGCAGGCAGCCGTAGGGGTCAAGCAGCTCGCCGCTGCTGTTCTTCATCAGCAGCGACAGTCCTGCGCACATAACCAAAAGGCATATAGCCACCGATATCCTGAACCGCTCGTGGAAGAAGAATATCATCAGCACCGCCACAAGTATGGGGTAGACGAAGAGCAGCGTCGACGCCACGCCCGCGTTGATATAGTTGTAGCTCGCGAAGAGCGTCAGCGACGACAGCGCCATCAGTATGCCGAGGATGGCCACAGGCCCTATCTGGCCGCGCGACAGGCGCAGCGAATGGCCGCGGTACAGCACCAGGGCCGCAAGCAGCGGTATGCCCAGGAGATAGCGGAAGAAAAGAACAGAGTTGACACTCATGCCCTGCTCATAGAGAGGGATGGCAAAGACAGGGTTGGTGCCATAGGCCGCAGCCGCGAGAGCCGCAAGAAGGTATCCTTTGAGTTTCATATCGGTGAGACTTTTTCAAGCTGCAAAATTACACAAAAAAGACGACAAACCGGCCCTATCATCGGCGGTGGGTCGCGCCTATGGCAAGGAAAGAAAGCGACGCGGCGCCCGCCGCGCCTGTCGACATCGCCATTGCCGCCTCTCCCATCGACGCTCCCGTGGTGATGATATCGTCGACGACGGCCACATTAAGCCCCTCCAGCTCGTCGCCGTGCTCGATGGCGAAGCAACCCTTTATGTTGCGTGCACGGCCGCTGTACGACAGCTTTGTCTGCGTGCCGTGCGGCTTCACGGCCACAAGATTGTCGCCCGTGGCGCAGCCGAGCACCTCAGCCATGCCGAGGGCTATCTCCTCGCTCTGGTTGTATCCGCGCCGCATCCTCTTGGTCCAGTGCATGGGCACCGGCAGCAGCACGTCTATCCCGTCGGGGTGCACCTCGCCGTCGGCAAACGGACGCCGCAGCAGGTCGGCGGCGAAGAGTCGTCCGAGCTCGCGCGCCTGCCCGGGGCGGTCGTTGTACTTGGCGTCTCTTATCAGAGAGGCGTAGTCCGATGCAGGGTCGTAGATCATCCACGCCTCGACCATAGCCACCGGGATGGCGGCATTCAGTATCGGCGCGTTACCGTCGATCATCGACACGCCTCGCTCGCGGCACCGCGGCATCGTCAGCAGACAGCGCATGCACATCAGCCTCTCGCCCGGCTCCAGAACGGTGCCGCACACGGCACAGACGCGCGCGAAGGCGTATCTGTCGGCGAAGTGCCGGAGCACTCTTCTTATCGAATGCAGCATGTCGGTTTGCGGATATAGTTTTTATTGTCTATTTTTGAGCCATGATATTGACAGGCATCTTTCAGACAGTCGAGTTTTACGTTATCACGGCCTTTGTCGCAGCCGCCGTGATAGCCGCTGTCGCCATGCCCTCGCAGAAAGGGGCGGCGCGGACATTCTTCTTCAGCGGCATCCTGCACTCCGAGCCACAGGCGTCGGAGCCTGCCGTGACCTTCACCGTCGATGATGACGGCCGGCTTGTCATCGACCGCTTCGGCCTCGACGGCATCGGAGCCGGGGGTGCCTACAGTCTTGCCGTGACGCTTATAGGCTTCGACGTCACCATCGAGGAGAGGCTGACGGCAGGCGACAGGCACGGCAGCCCGGTGACATCGGCCACCGCCGTCCTCGACTGCTTCGGTGCCGAGCGCTATCACTTCAACTACCGCAGCGAGGCCACAGGCCGCGGCGCCGCCTTCAGCCTCAACATAAGGCCGGGCAACCGCATTGTGCGCCGTCTGCTCTGAGCGCCGCTCAGATGGCGATATCGGTCATAGCGCGCAGGAAGAAAGTCGAAATCTGCACGTAGATGATGAGTCCGACGATGTCGTTGGATATCTGTATGAAGGGTCCCGTCGCGAGCGCCGGGTTGATATGCAGCTTCTCGAGCGTCAGCGGCACCACCGTGCCGAGTATCGACGCAAACATCACCACCACAAATAGCGATACCGCCACCGACAGCGTGACAGCAAGGTCGGATGGCATCATTATCAGGTTGTATATCAGCACCACCGCCGTTATGACAGTGGCGTTGAGGAGGCCTATTAGAATCTCCTTGCCGAGCTGCGAGGCGAAGTGCTTGATGTCGAGCGAGCCGTTGGCAAGACCCTGGACGACGATAGCCGAGGCCTGCACGCCCACGTTACCGCCCGTGCCGCCGATGATGGGGATGAACAGAGCCAGCGCCGTGACCGCCTGCAGCTGCGTCTCGAAGCTGCCGAGGATGACCGAAGCCAGAAGTCCGGACGCGATGCCGACCAGCAGCCAGGGTATGCGCGCCTTGGTCTGGGCAAAGACCGAGTCGTCGGCGTCGACGTCAGAGGAGATACCCGACGCCAGCTGGTAGTCGCGTTCGCTTGATTCGCGTATCTGGTCCATGACGTCGTCGACCGTAATCTGTCCGAGCAGGCGGCCTATCGAGTCGACGACAGGCATTGCCACAAGGTCGTACTTCTCGAAGTCGAGCGCCACATCGTCGATCGGCATGTCAGCCTTGACGCTTGCGGGGTCGGCCTCCATGATATGCTTGATTTTCGACACCGAGGGGTGTGTGAGCATCATTTTCAGCGGCAGCGTTCCGCGCAGCTTGTAGTCATTGTCGACCACGTATACGTAGTATATCTCGTCGAGCTCCTCGGCCTGCTGCCTCATCTGCTTTATGCACTCGGGCATCGACCAGTTCTCGTTGACCACAATCATCTCCGTACCCATCAGACCGCCGGCGGTGTCCTCGTCGTACTTCAGCAGGTCGATGATGTCGCCAGCCTGCTCGACGTCGTCGATGTGCGACAGAATCTCGTCGCGCTCCTCCTCGTCGAGCTGCTGTATAAGGTCGACGGCGTCGTCGGTGTCGAGGTGGTCGATCTGCTTGGCGATTTCCTCGGCGGGCATGTCGCTGATG
>JAICZO010000391.1 GCA_029057255.1 Muribaculaceae bacterium
GTATATATATGTATACTGTGCCGAGATGCGGGGGTGGTACTTGCCTTTCTCGACGGGGTCTTCGATGAAGAGAACATCGTCGATGAGTCCGAGGATGCCGTCGCAGATGCGGGTGTTCTTCTCGTTCTTAGGCTGTGTGGCGAAGTAGTCGACCACCTTGCGCTGGGTGTCGAACTCGGGCTTGAGGCTGTATCGGCCGTCCTTGCCCTTGACCATGAAGCTGCTCTTGACTTCGGAGGTGTAGGGGCCGAAGAAGTCCTCGATGAAGTAGTCCATGATGTAAGGACGGGTGTGGCGGTCGGTGTCGATCCAGAAGTCGTATTTGTACTTGAGCTCGTCGACCGAGAATGGGAGCGCAGGGTTGAAGTAGCCGAGCAGACCGTGGACGGCGTCCATCGGAATCTGCCATATTCTGAAGAAGCCAAGCACGTGGTCGATGCGGTAAGCGTCGAAGTACTCTGCCATCTTGCCGAAGCGGGCCTTCCACCATGCAAAGCCGTCGCGGTTCATCTCCTCCCAGTTATAGGTAGGGAATCCCCAGTTCTGGCCCAGGACGGAGAAATCGTCGGGGGGCGCACCTGCCTGACAGTCCATGTTGAACAGGCGCGGATCCTGCCAAGCGTCGGCGCTGGTGCGAGATATGCCGATGGGTATATCGCCTTTGAGCGCTATGCCCTTGCGGTTGGCATATTCGTGGACGTGGCGCATCTGCTTGTCGAGATGATACTGCACGAAGCATACATAGTCAATCTCGTCGGGGCACTCGGCCACAACGCGGGCGAGCACTTCGGGGGTGTATACGGCATAGTCGCCCCACTTCGAGAAGTCGGGTGTGCCGAAACGGTCGCGGAGTGCGCAGAAAGCTGCGTAGGGCTTGAGCCAGTGCTCGTTGCGCTTTACAAACTCCTTGTAGCTGTCGCAGCCGAGAGTCTTGTCGGCCTCCTGCGCGAAAATCTCGCGAAGGTACTCGGCCTTGCCGTTGTTGGCGCGTTCGTAGTCAATCTGCGGCAGCGCGTTCAGCTCGGCGGCCAGCTTGGAGTAGTACTCGCGGCGGCCTTTGTCGGCAAGCATGCCCACTTCCTCGAGGCGGAGGAACATGGGGTGCAGTGCGAAAGTCGAGTTTGCGTTATAGGGGTATGAGTCGACCCATGTGTGGGTCATGGTGGTGTCGTTGATAGGCAGCAGCTGGAGGAAAGTCTGGCCTGTCTCGACGGCCCAGTCTACCATGCCTATGATATCGTAGAAGTCGCCTACGCCGAAGTCCGACTCCGAGCGGAGTGCAAAGACGGGAATGGCCGTTCCTGCGCCGCGCCAGGGCTTGAGGGCGTTGATGAAGCGCATGCCGTTGAGCACGGTTGCCTCTCCGGCCTCAGGAGTGACGCCGACGTGACGGTTGGCGCCGCCTTCCCATGCCACAAACTCGCCTGTCGCCGAGTCGAGTATCAGGAACTTGTATTCGTTGCAGGCGGTGAGAGTGTCGGACTTGAC
>JAICZO010000392.1 GCA_029057255.1 Muribaculaceae bacterium
ATACTGCGGACAAATTTACGGATTTTTTTGCAAAGGTCAAAATACCTGTTTGTATTGTCGCGGCCGGCAGAGTATACAGTTAAAAAATAAAGACCCGCGGCCGTCGGTACGGGACGCGGGTCTTCGGTATGTTTCTTTCTTAACTGTCGTTATCAGTTGAGAGCCTTGCTAAGGTTGTAGTTGGCGAATTCAAGGTCGTTTACGGCCTTTTTAGCCATGTTCTTGTCGAGGCGTACAGCCTGACGGAGGTTGGTGTTGAGCATCGACTCGTTGTTGGTGCGTGCACCGAGGACAGCCATCAGATAGTAAGTTGTGGCGTCGGGGGTGTCGATAGCGGCGAGAGTCGACTTAGCCTTGCTGTAGTCCTTTGTGAGAATCTGAGCGAGAGCTGCGTTGTTGTTCTTCGAGTCGCCGAAAGCGCGTACAGCAGCAGCGGCGTCGCCCTGCTTGAGGTAGTATACGCCGAGAGCGTCACCGAGTTCCTTCACACCGGCAGCAGAGCCGAAGAGCTGGTTGGCCTTGTTGTAGTTGCCGTTTACCATCTCGATGAGGCCGAGGTTCATCTGGGGCTCACCGTTGTTAGTCAGGCGGGCTGCCTTCTCGAACGAAGCCTTTGCAGCGTTGTAGTTACCGTCGATGTACTGAGCCATACCGAGGTCGTTCCATGTGCGGTAGTCGTTGGGGTAGAGGCGCGAAGCTGTCTCGTAGATGCGGGCGCGGCGAGCGTTGTCGTTGGTGAGGGTAGCGCAGTAGAGGATTTCCTCAACAGAGAGCTTGGAGGGGTCGGAAGCGAAGAGAGCTTCGATCTCGGCGTCGCTCTTGCCGATAACGTTCACAGATGCTGTGATGCGCGAGTAGCGGAGCTGGGGGAGAATCTGGTCAGCGAGCTGCTCGAATACCGACGAGAGGTTGCGGATTTCACGTTCGCGCTGCTCGGGGTCTTTGTACATCGAGAGGACGCTGAGGATAAGGTCCTTGTCCTGGATGTTGCTCTGAGCGACGAGTTTCTGGAAGCCTTCCCAGTCCTGAGCGGTGAACTGAGCTGTGAGTTCGCCGAACTCGGTGATTTTGTCTTTCTTGAGCTGCTTTGTCATGTAGTCCTTGGTGTTCTTCTCACGGTTCTCGGCCAGACGAGTGT
>JAICZO010000393.1 GCA_029057255.1 Muribaculaceae bacterium
GTTCTGCACGGAAGAAGCTACAAATGCGTCAGGGGTCCATGCATACCATGAATTGGCCGGTGCATAAAACCCATCTTTAATGGGGATGATTTCGTAGTCCAGTGTCACGGGGTCAAGCCTTACGATATAATTCAATGCCACCCCGGTGCCTTGACAATTCTTTGCCACAGAAATCCAAAGAGCCCCGTCTTTGGATTTGACGACAGAGCCGATTCCGGCACCATCCTGTACGATATCCATCGATATGACATTTACGACTTTATCCTCAGCCGGGTCAACAATTAGAAGTCCGTATTGCTGGTGGGCCACAAATATTTTCCCTGCAGCAGAAACCATCATTCCTGATTGGCCGTGATAGAGCGAACCTGTAGGGTCGGTATTCGGTTTGTCGTTGTCGCCTCCGGCATTGGGGTTGGCAGAGCCTTCGACCTGACCGGTTACAGTGTAGGAATCGAGGTCGAAAATCCAGACACCATTGCTGGTGGAAATGTATCCTTTATGCTCGTCCACGCCGATAAATCCGCGACCGTCGCATTGTGCACCCGAGGGGTCGATGAGACTCTGCTGATGAAGAATCTTCATGGTCTTCGCATCGGCCACTGTGATACGTCCGCCGGTTATTGTCGCACCCGGATCTTTGTCCTGTTTCGCAATCAGATAAATCCGGTCATTCCAGATTGCCCCGTATTGATTTGTGCAGCCGAGTTCTTTACCGGGATTTTCGGCCTGTATTATACGGTATTTCCAGAAGTTGCCCTCCGGATCATCCGGCATGAGATAATTGACAGTGGAGTTCTGGTGTCCATACCAGTCTTCATTCACCCAGATTATACCCCGGGTGTAGTCAGCCTCTTGAGCGGCAACAGCCGAAGCTGTTGCCGTCAGGAGGATTGATAATAATGACAGAAATCTATTCATTATTAGAGTTGCTCTTAATTGATTCTGATTTTGGCAGTCATGCCGTTGGAGCCTCTGAGAATATAGATGCCGGTCTGATATGCAGGATAAATCACTGCCGCATCATCATCAATTGCGATGCTGTCGACTTTTCTGCCGTCAAGGGCATACACCTCAAATGTCACGCCGCCAAGTCCGCGGAATGCCACGAAGTATCCGTTGCTGTAGACAGAGCCTGCGGTGTTGATGGAGCCGATGCCGGTTGTATTTTTACCGATCATTACATTGAAATTCTGTGACACCACTTTGCCGTTCGATTCAGCCATAAGGGTAAAGTCATGAGAGCCGTTGGCCAGCGGTTTGATTTTCAACATCTTGCCGTTCAGACTGATTTCTGCGGCAGGTTTCGAAGGAGTCTCTTCGTTAGGCATTGCCTCAGACAGAGATACGGATATGTTGCAGTTATGATTGTCTTTGTCGTCGAGATACTGTGTCAAATCGTAGGTATACTCTTCTTCGCAGTAGTCGATTTCAGGAAGTTCAATATCCTCGAACAGGATTTCAGGGTCATGTTTGTCGGGCATCAGGGCTATCGACGGGAACCAGAAGTATTTGTCAAGCTCGATGGTGTGCTTGAGTTCTCCGGTAGTGGCATCTACAAAGTGAAGACGGTTGTTAAGGGCGTTCACTCCGAATCCGGGAGTGGAGCAGTACATCCATGTGTCTGTACGGGAATCGTAATTAGGCGTTCCGTAGCCCATGGAATAAGTGTCAGACACGCTGCCATGCTGATATATAGATGTCAGAGTCGACGGGTCAGGATTTTTGTCTATGTCCCAGCGGATAAGGTCGCCAGTCGAACCGTTCCAGTTGCCGGTACTCCAGAACAGAGTGTTGGTCTTGTTAGATGCCCGGAGATTGCCCGGACGCCACGAACCGCTTGAGCAGCCTATGGTTCCGGCTCCGATTGTGAGTACGTCGCCGAGCTCAAGAGTCTCCGGATCAATAGGCTGGAGCGTTTTGGCGCATCCAATCCATACTCTGCCGTCAAGCGACTGCGCTACTGTCTGAATTCCACTTACAGGAATGTCCTTTATCAGATTGTCGGTCTCGGTGTCTATGACGGAGAGGCCATTGCCTACGCGTACGGCAAAGACATATTTTCCGGCTTTCACCATATCGCCCATCTGTCCGTTGCGTCCGGGGCTGACACCATCAATGTCGGCATCGTCAATGTATATGCCGTCGGCATCCATGTGCATCACCCTTACGCCTGCGGTATGACTGAGATATACTTTCTCAGGGTCAACTCCGACACATGCGCGGCCATCACCGCCGATTTCATCGATGCTGCCGATATATTTCAATGTCGTGGCATCGGCCACAACCACGCGTCCGCCTGATTTTTCACGTGTATCGCCTTTGTCCCAAGCCTGCTTTGACATTACTATGAGCTTGCCGGCGTAGATGGTGGCGAACTGCGAAGTGGCGCCGAACGCCATATTATTGTTCTGATTGCCGTATACGCGGTAATAGACATCGCCCTCTTCAGAGATATAGTTGATAGAGCCGCTCGTATGTGTGAACCATTCCTCATTGAGCCAGAAAATACCGTCGGCGAAATCATCGGCAGGCTTGTTTTCAGGGGCAATATCCTTTACTTTCACAGTATATTCCGTCTTGATGTCAGTGCCTGGAACTGACAGGGTCATTGTTGTCTCTCCGGCGCGGTGTGCCACCAGACCCTTGATGCTGCTGTAGATAGTGACGATGGATTCGTCGGCGAAAGCCACTTCGAAATTGGCGAAATCGGCGTCAGCCGGCTCATACTGCGGGGTGATGAGTGAACATCCCATATTTTCCATTACGATGGTCTCGCCGATGGAATATTCTTTGAGAGATATTCCGGTGACGGGATTTGCCACAAATGTGCTTGCCTTGAGGGGTGCGTCGGAAAGAATGCGTTTTACTTCAATTTTGCCTGCTCCCCAGTCCTTGCGGATATTGAGATAGGGGACAATCAAGGCTTCTGTAGGCTTGTTGGCTGTGACACGCAGCAGCATAGCGCCTTTGTTTGCATCAGGCACAAAGACGCTATAATCGGTAGATGAGGTCTCGTTGTCCGTCGCACGCACTTCGGCAGATATTCTCGCGCCATAAAGATATGCGCCTTCTCCGCATATATTGGCTATCATGGGAACGAAACGCTGGACGCTGCTGCCGTTTTTGTCGGTAGCGGTGTTGAGCTGCACTTCGTCAAGAGTCCAGATGCCCAGTTCGTCGGCCGGCCGGAGATAGAATGTATAGTCTTTGACCGCAGATTCAGTTGCGTCGACAGTCACATATTCCAGTGAAATATTGTCGCCTGACGATACGGAGCTGTCGAAATCGGCCAATTCACCGTTGACAAACACTTTCCACTTATTGTCGTCGGCATTGACTTCCCAATGGTCGTATTC
>JAICZO010000394.1 GCA_029057255.1 Muribaculaceae bacterium
CGCGGGCACGCGGCCGATGAGATCGGCGATGACAAAGAGATACTTGGGTATGTAAATGCTGAAATATGCGTACAGCAGCCACATCAGGCCGACAAGGTCGGAGTCGGAAGTCGTCTTCTTGGGCCAGCAGATGGCTGTCGCCAGCGCTATAGCCAGCAGCACCGAGCTCCACAGCGACACCGGGCGCCAGAACGACGCGCCCCGGCGGCAGCGACGCCACACGGCACGGCAGATATACCAGTCGACCAGGGCATCGAGCAGCAGTACGGGCAATATCAGCATCAGGGGCAGGCGCATGTCAGTCGCAGTCGGAGCATTCTTTGGCTGCGAGCTGGTTGCGCAGCGGATTGGCATACATGGTGAGCATCATCGTGCGCATGAAATCGCGCTCTTCGGCGGTGATGTCGGGCACGTCGACCCTTGCAAGCTGCAGCTCGATGTACTCGTCGAATCCGGCCACATCGTCGGCGGTATACATGTCGGCGTATGTGTCGGTGCCGTTGACTTCGTCGTAAGCTATATAGTTGCAGGGGAATATGCGGTAGCCGCGGTGTATCGAGCGGTCGAGCAGGTCGCAGGCCTTGCGCACCACTTCGGCGCGGTCATCGCTCGCGCATGCCGCAAGTCCGGCATTGATGCGCTTGCCGAGGTGGAAGTGGACACGTCCCTTCTGGCTGAGCAGACCTGTCTCCATGCTGAAAAGGTCGTCGCGCTGGCTCTTCTTGAAGTCGGGGTCGCGGCGGCGGAGCAGGAACTCGCGCACCTTGAGGTAGTCGTTGGGGTCGTACTCGTAGGAAATCGACACGGGAGTGATGTTGAGGTCGAGCAGGTTCTCCTTGCTTGTGCCGGGGCCGCCGAGCGAGAGCATCTTGACGACGCTCTCCTGGGTGAGGTCGTTGGAGTCCTTTGCACGGCCTTCGCGCTGTGCTATCCACACCGACTCGTGCATGTCGTTGATGACATGGCGGATATATGCCGAGAGGTGCTTTGCGGCCTCGAGAGCCTGCCGCACGCCTGTGTCGCGCTTGACGATGAAGCTGCGGTTCAGCTTGACGAGGTCGGTAATCCAGTCGAATATCAGCAGGTTGTTGCCTATCGCAACCTGAGTGAGGGGCTCTTTGCGACGTATGAAGCAAAGATTGAGAAACGAAGCGTCGAGGACGATATCGCGGTGGTTGGTGATGAAAGTGCAGCTCATGCCGGGGTTATAGTTCTCCTCGCCTGACATGGTGAGGCCGTGTGTGGTCTTGGCCACAAGCAGCTCGAGAAACGGGCCCATGATTTTGATCTGGAATCCCATCTGACTCTCGACCGTGAGGAGGTTCTGCACGAACTCGTCATAGTTTACGTCGGGCATAACATATCGCACCGCGTGCTCGAAGCCGGGCTCTTTGACGAGCGAGGCTATCTTTTCTTTGAACTGATGGTCGTCGTATGGCCGTATGTCGGCAAACGGATCGGCCTCTGTGTTTTTATGTAGCGTTGTCTGTGTCATGTCGGAATGTGGTTTGCACTCGTTAAAACAAACAAAGTTATGTAGTCTAAGGTTGTGGTACTGTGTCCTGCGGCTCAGGCTCTTTGCCGTCGGGCCGCTGATGCAGGGGAGAGAGGCGCCGTGGCGGCTCGGGGGGTATGGGGTGGCCCGACTCGAGCATTCTTTGCTCCATTGACTCGGGCACATTGTAGATGTCGTCGGGCGACATGGGTCGCATGTCGCCGAACCACTGGAATTTGGGCAGCTTGTAGAGGCTCTTTTTGGCAAGGAAGAGCGGTGTGGCCGTGCCTGTCGTCTGCGGCCATGTCTTTATCGACTCGGTTGTGCGGCCCTTGAATCTGGCGGTGAGGAAGCTGCTCTCGGCATTCACGATCTTGTTGATTGTCGAGTCCGACTCCTCGGGGTACATGATGATCTCGACGTTGCCGTTGATGTCGAGGCGCCTCATCTGACCGTCGGTGAAGTATGCTATCATCTCCTTGCCGCTCATCTGGTTATAGTGCTCGCCCTCGATGTGCTGGGCGGTGAAGGCCTGGTCGGGGAGGATTGCTTTCTCGATGGTGGAGTCGTTGAGCTCAAGCTCGATGACGTTGCCGAACACCTGCTGGTCCTGGTTCCACACCACGGGGTTGACAAACATGCGGAGCATGGTGTCGGCCTCGGTGAAGCGCATCGAGTCGCAGACGCCCTGCATGTCGGCGCGGTAGAAGCGCACTCGCGGGTAGAGGACGGCGACGTGCGACGTGTCGACGCGGGTGTAAGCCTCGGTGCCGGCGATTGTGTCGGCGGCGACTTCGACGGTGTCGAATGCGAGGAACGACTGCACGTAGCGGCCGTGCATGTAGAGGGTATCCTCCTCGGAGTACTCGAGCACTGTGGCGCGTCCTGTCGCGAAGGAGCTGTCGGTGAGCTCGTTGTAGAAGCCGTAGTCGGCGTGCAGCTCGACGCTGTGCGCCGTGTCGGTCAGTATCATGCCTCCGAAGGCCTCGCCGTATCCGGCGGTGCGGTCGTAGAAGATTGTGTCGGCCGTCAGAGTCTGACCCTGCGAGGTGACGATGAGCGAGCGGTTGAAGAGCGTCGTGCGGTTGCTGTCGGTGTCATACACTCCGAGCGACGTATAGATGGTGCCGCGGGCATTGATGACTGTCGATGGCGACAGCAGCTCGGCCACGTGTGTGGCGGTGTTGTAGTAGAGGGTGTCGGAGTAGATGTCGAGCGTGTCGGTGCTGTTGCGGGAGTTCAGATGCACGTCGGTGTAGAAGTTTGCCTCCTTGGTCGACGGGGCATACTCGCCGTAAAGCGACGTCAGCGTATTTGAGGGGTCGGTCAGTCGGCCACCCACTTCGAAGTATCCTAAATCGTAGGCGAGGTTGTAGATGAAGACATCGGTCTGGAGCATGACGTCGCGGTTGATGAGCCGCACTTTCTTGCCGGGGTCGGCATAGAGTGTGGCCACTTCCTCGAGGCCGTCGTAGCGCAGCTCGTCAGCATAGACAAAGAGTGTGTCGCCCTGCTCCATGCTCACGTTGCCGAAGGCGTCCATCGACTCGGTCTCGGCATAGTAGTGGGCGCTGTCGCAGCGCATTATCATGGGGCCTTTGGTGAAGACCACCGTGTCGACAAGTATCATGAACGAGTCGCCGGTGTGCTTGAAGAGCCGTCCGGCACGCTCGAGGAAGACGCGGTTGCCTGCCGTGCGGTCGGCAGTGGGTATGACGGGGGCTATACGCGGAGGCTGCGGCCTGCGATAGGCGGCCCGCGACACCAGATACGGCAGCGCGAGCACAAGCATAAGCACAAAGAACGAACGGCGGCTCATACCCTCAGTGAAGTCCGGTCGGTTGTCGAGACTTATTTCGACTTAATCCAGCCTTGGTGCACGAAGTTGCATCCGCGCCATCCGTCTTCGATGCGGACGTATGTCTCTTTGATTTTTTTCTCGAGCCACTTGTCGAGGATTTCCTTGCGACGGGCGTTCTCGTACATGTTCTTTATCAGCTGATAGTCGTCGCCGAGGTTTGCCGTATGGGCGTCGATACGGTTGGTGAGGCGCACGAGAGCCACCACTTCATAGCCGCGCTTGGCGTCGCGCATGATGAAGGGCTTGGATATCTCGCCGGGCTGCATGCCTGCTACGGCGCGCGATATTTCCTGAGGCAGCTCCGACATGCGGAAGCGTGTCGTGCCGTTGTCGCTGTTGACCATGACGCCGTTGCTCAGACGGGTGTCCTTGTCCTGCGACACGTTGCGCACGGCCTCCTCGAAGGTCACTTTCTTGTTGTCGACGATGTCGGTGCGGAGGCTGTCGAGGCGTGTCATGGCCTCCATGAGGTCCTTCTCGGCCACCTTTGGCTTGAGGAGGATGTGGCGCACGTTGATGCGGTCGCCACGCTTCTCGATGAGCTGGATGATATGAAAACCGTACTCGGTCTCGACAATCTTCGACACCTTCTTGGGGTCGTTGAGGTTGAATGCCACAGCAGCGAACTCGGGCACCAGCTGGCCTCGGCCCATGAAGCCGAGCTCACCGCCACGGAGGCTCGAACCGTCCTCCGAGTAGAGGATGGCGAGGGTCGAGAAGTCGCTCTCTCCGCGGGTGATGCGGTCGGAGTAGTCGCGCAGACGCGCCTTGATGTCGTCGATTTCCTGACGGGGTATCACGGGGTTGAGAGTCAGCAGCTGCACCTCCACCTCAAGCGGCACGAAGGGCACGCTGTCCTTGGGCAGGTCGTTGTAGTATCGGCGCACATCGCCGGGGGTCACCTTGAGGTTCTTTGTCAGGCTCTGCTGCACCTGCTGCACTTTCGAGCGGTTTCTGATAAGTCCGGCATAATAGTCACGGATCTGCGAGTAGGGCTTGCGGAAGTACTGCTCCACCTTCTCTTTCGAGCCGAGGCTGTTGACAATATTGTTCATCTGTGCGTCGACCTGCATCTGCACCATCGACTCCTGGACTTCGATTGTATCAATCT
>JAICZO010000395.1 GCA_029057255.1 Muribaculaceae bacterium
CCCGGAGACATCCGCTACCGCGACATCAACGGCGACGGCAGTGTCGACAGCTACGACCTCACTATTATCGGCAACCCCAACCCGAAATTCACCGGCGGCTTCACCAACAACTTCCGCTACAAGGACTTTGACCTCTCGGTATTCCTTCAGTTCTCTTACGGCGGACAGATCATGAATGCCAACCGTATCGAATTCGAAGGCGGCGACCCGACGGCGCGTACATCGCTCAATATGTTCGCAAGCGTCAAGGACCGCTGGACTCCCGAGAACCCGTCGAACACCCTCTTCCGCGTCGGCGGCCAGGGCCCCACGGCATACTCCGACCGCACTATTGAAGACGGTTCCTACCTGCGCCTGAAGACTGTCACCCTCGGCTACACCCTTCCGACCTCGGTGACAAAGCGTGCCGGCATAAGCAACCTCCGCTTCTACGCAGCAGCCCAGAACCTGCTCACATGGACTGCGTACTCCGGCCTCGACCCCGAAGTATCGACCTACAACACGGCACTGACACCGTCGTTCGACTGGTCGCCCTATCCCCGTTCAAAAACCTTGACTCTCGGTCTGGAAATAACCTTCTAAACGCCCGCAACAATGAAAAAATATATAAGCGCACTGGCCGTAGCCACAGCGATGCTCACAAGCTCCTGCTCCGACTTCCTGGATAAAGAGCCCGACTTCCTCTCTCCTTCGGGCTACTACCGCACGCCTCAGCAGATTGAGTCGGCTCTCAACGGCGTGTACAACCGTCTGATTGACCCTAACGGCCGCATGTACAGCAAGGGACTCTACTCCTACCTTGCCATCAGCGACGAAGCCTTCTACAAAAATATCTCGATCAACAACATCCGCGTGATGCAGTTCGACGCCGGCCACCTTGACATAGGCCGCTTCTGGGAAGTTCTCTATGAAGGTGTCAGCCGCGCCAACTACCTCATCGCCTACGTCGACGAGGAGAGCCTCGACACTGCCGAGGGTAAGGCCATGCTTGGCGAAGCATACTTCCTGCGCGGCTACTACTACTTCCTGCTCACGTCGTACTTCGGCGAAGTGCCCCTGAAGCTCAACCCCACCGAATCGCCCGACGAGAAGCCCCTCCCCAAGTCATCGCTCGCCGAAATATACGCGCAGATTGTAAAGGACATGCAGCGGGCCGAAGAGACCGCCCTCGACATCGACGCTCTCGGCAACAACGAGCGTGTGTCGCTCACCGCCGTGCAGGCTGTGCTGGCGCGCGTATTCCTCAAGATGGCCGGACAGCCTTTAGGCGACACCGCCCGCTATGCCGACGCGCTGCGCTACACCGAGAAAGTAATCTCGTCGGGCAAACACTCGCTCAACCCCGACTACAAGCAGATTTTCATCAACCACTCGCAAGACGTGAGCGAGCCTAAGGAGTGTCTTTGGGAAGTGGGCATGTACGGCAACAAAATCGGCACTGAAGACCTCGCCGGCAGTGTCGGCGTGGAAAACGGTATCTTGTGCCGAGACGTCAACATCGGATACTCCGGCGGCGCCATGCAGGTGACAAAGCGACTCTACGACTCGTTCGAGGACGGTGACCTGCGACGCGACTGGAACATAGCGCCCTACTACTACAGCACCAACTCCGAGACAGGCATAACATCGCAGGTCTTCTACTCCGCCAAGCAGATCTACAACCGCAACCCGGGCAAGTGGCGCCGCGAGTATGAAACCGGCGAGAAGGCCCAGCTCTACAACTCGACCAACTTCCCCATCATGCGCTACAGCGATGTGCTGCTGATGCAGGCCGAAGCCATAAACGCTACCAAACACGGACCCGACGCTACTGCTTACGAGGCTGTCAACAAGGTGCGCCGCCGTGCGTGGGGACTCGACCCCGACACCCCCAACGCGCTCTGCGACCTCAGCGGCATCGACGGCGAGGCCGACTTCCTCGAGGCCATACAGGCCGAGCGCTTCCGCGAGTTCTGCTTCGAAGGCCAGCGCAAGCTCGACCTCATCCGCTGGGGCATCTATGTACGCACAAGAACGAATACCGTCGGTCTAATATACACATAAGACGCGTCCGACGA
>JAICZO010000396.1 GCA_029057255.1 Muribaculaceae bacterium
CAACGCCAACTATCTGCACTACATGGAGCACACGCGCCATGAGTTCTGCGAGGCCGCGGGGCTGTCGTTCCGCCGCATGCACGAGCTGGGTCTTGACCCGGTGGTGAGCCGTATCGAAGTGCGCTACATCAAGTCGCTCGGGCTGGGCGACAGCATGGTCAGCAAGCTCGGCCTCAAGCGCCGGGGCCCGGTGTTTGTTTTCACGCAGGATATATTCACGCCTGAGGGCGAACCTGTCGTGAAGGCGACCGTGGAGATTGTATCGTTTGAAAACGGCCGCATCTCTCGCGGCAACATGCTGGCCGAAGCTTTCAAGGAGTATCTGCAATGAATGCCGACGCAAGGGCTCTGACGCACCGCATCGCTCTGGCCCATTACCGCAACATAAATGCGGCATCGGCGCAGCGTTTTGCCGACAAGGGTATCTCTCCGGAGGACTTTTTCTGCAAACCGGCGTCGACGCTCGCGAGCTGCACCGGCATAAAATCGGCTTTCTTCGACGACTCAAGGCGTGCCGAGGCGGTCGCCGCAGCCGAGGCCGAGACGGAGTTCATAACATCCAGCCGCATAAGCGCAACATACTATACCGACGAGGCTTACCCCGCAAGGCTGGCCGAGTGCGACGATGCTCCGGCGATGCTGTATGCCGTCGGCGACATGGCATGCACGGCCGCTCGACACTCCATAGCCGTGGTCGGCACACGGCACTGCACGGCATACGGCGCCGACTTCACCCGCCGCCTCGTCGCCGACCTGGCAGCGGCGCTTGACAGTCTGCTTGTGGTCAGCGGTCTGGCATACGGCGTCGACATCTGCGCACACCGCGCCGCCCTTGAGGCCGGAGTCCCGACGGTGGCAGTCCTTGCACACGGGCTCAACACTATCTACCCGGCCGAACACCGTCAGGACGCTCGCCGCATAGCTGCCGAGAGGGGCGCCGTCATGACCGAATACCGCTCGTGCGACCGCATACACCGGGGCAACTTCCTCGCCCGCAACCGCATCGTGGCAGGCCTGGCCGACATCACTGTCGTTGTAGAGAGCGACATCCGCGGAGGCGCTATGGCCACGGCCCGCATCGCTTCGGCTTACAACCGCGAGGTAGGGGCACTGCCCGGACGCATCAACGACACTTACAGCCGGGGCTGCAACCATCTGATAGCGTCGCGAACAGCCTCGCTCGTCCGCGACGCCGCCGACATCATCGACATCATGGGCTGGACGGCAAAGCCGGCTGAAGGGCAGCAGAAAGAGATTGCCTTCGAGATGCCGGAGCTGTACGGCAGGGTGCTCGCGAGGCTCGCCGAAAAACCGTCGTCAACGGTCAACGACCTTTGCGTCGCCCTCGGTCTGCCCTACGCTACTCTCAGCTCGACCCTCTTCGAAATGGAGATGGACGATCTCATAATAGCCTTGCCCGGCGGACGCTTCTCGCTGCCTGCCGTGAGATAAACAATCTTTTTACAACACTATTACGTTAAGCATATAGAATACTCATCCTCCAACTTATTTATAGCCATGACAAATAAAGTAATCCCCGCTTCAGAGCTTATCATCAATCCCGACGGCTCTATATTCCACATCCACCTCCGCCCCGAACAGCTCACCGACCGCATCATCCTCGTGGGCGATCCCGCCCGTGTCGACATGGTGGCGTCGTTCTTCGACACCCGCACCTTCGAGGTATCGTCGCGCGAGTTCCACACCATTGGCGGCACATACAAGGGCAAGCCCATCATGTGCATCAGCCACGGCATCGGCCCCGACAACATCGACATTGTCATCACCGAGCTTGACGCACTGGCAAATGTTGACTTCGAGACGCGCGAGGTGCGCTCTGAGCTGCGCCGCCTCACGATGGTGCGCATCGGCACGTCGGGCGCGCTGCAGCCCGAGCTCAGCCTCGGCACTCCGGTCATCGCCGAGAAGTCGATAGGCTTCGACGGCGTCCTCAACTACTACGCCGGACGCGACTCGGTGGCCGACCTCGACTTCGAGAAAGCTCTCTGCGAGCACACGGGCTGGAACCCGCTGTGGGCCAAGCCTTATGTCGTGGACGCCGACCCCGAGCTGGTCGAGCGCATCGGACGCGACGACATGGTGCGCGGCAACACCATCTCGGCTGTCGGATTCTACGGCCCCCAGGGCCGCGAAGTGCGTCTCGCTCTCGCCAACCCCGACCTTAACCGCCGCATCGAGTCCTTCGAGTACAAAGGCCGACGCGTGACCAACTACGAGATGGAGAGCGCACCTCTGGCCGGCATGGGCAAGCTCATGGGACACCGCTGCATGACTGTATGCTCTATCATCGCAAACCGGTTCAACACCGAGGCCAACCCCAACTATAAGGACGGCATCCGCTCGCTGGTACAGACGGTGCTCGACCGCATCTGATTAAATAATCCATACGCATCCAAGACGAAAGTGGCGACCCGCAAAGGTCGCCACTTTCGTCGTTGATAAGTTACTTCTGCTGGACAGGGGGCTTGCTGTCGGGCGCCTGCCCCGGCTTGAAGAAGGGATAGGGGATGCCGAAGACGGCGTCGAGGTTCTTGCCCGGGCTGAGGTAGCCGTCGACGACGGTGTCGCGGCCGGAAGGATTCTCGAAGGTATACAGCCCGAAGAAGCGAAGCATAGCCGCAAGATGCTCGAAGACCTTGTCCTGAATGGCCTCGTAGGCAAACCACCCCGAGGTCGCCGTGAAGCAGTAGACCTGGAACGGGATGCCGGAGGAGGTCTGCGCGAGGGTCGACACGAAGCAGTCGCTGTCGTGCGATATGTCGGGATTGGCGTCAAGCCACATCTTCATATATGCTCTGAACATGCCCAGATTGGTGTCGATGGTACCGTCGACAAGCCCCTCGGGATTGTTGACGTCTGCATCCTTTCCGGCGGCACGCTGCTCGAGTTTCTTGCTTATGTAGGCATCCATCATAGGCACCTTGCGCACCTGCTCTATCAGCTCGTCGGTGGCGGGCAGCACGCTGTCGGCGTCAATCATATAGCTTCGGCAGATGCGGCGGGTATTGCTCATCTGCATCGAGCGGTAGTTTGTGAAGCCGGTGCTGATAAGGCTGTAGGGCGGCAGCGTGGTGGTGGTCTTGTCCCAGTTCTGCACCTTCACGGCCGTGAGCGACACTTCCTCGACAGTACCGTTGGCATTGGTACCCGACACCATAATCCAGTCGCCCACGTGGAGGCTGTCGTTCTCGGCGAGCTGCACTCCGGCCACAAGGCCGAGGATACTGTCCTTGAAGACCAGCATCAGCACGGCGGCGAAAGCGCCGAGGCCTGCCAGAAGTGTGGCGGGCGACTTGTCGACTATTATCGCGATGACGATTATGCCCGATACAATCCACACTATGCCTTTGGCAAGCTGCGCCAGACCGTTGAGAGGGAGCTTGCGCTTGTTGGCGCTGGCGTCGACATGCCGCCATATGCCCATGATGAGCGCGGTGATGGCCACGGCGGTGACATAGACAACATAGATGAGGGTAATCTTGGTGAGTATGCCGGAGAGGCTGTTGTGGTTCGACAGCGTGAACTGTATCAGGATAAGGAACACAAGTGCCGGAATCATGCGGCACAGCTTGTGGAAGAAGCGCGCTTCGGCAAGCGATTTATACAGGTCAGAGCTCCAGCGTCGCGCTATCGACTGAACGATGCGCAGGATAATCCACCTGGCTATATAGCCTGCGATGAGCGACAGCCCGAAGACTACGGCGGCATAGAGGAAGGTGACAAGCGTCGTGTTGTGGTCAAGCCCGAAGACACCTAAAATCCAGTCCACAATGTTCATGATGAACTGTGCCACGTCGTAGGACAGCCCCTCGCGGTCGCCTATAAAGTGTGTCACATCTATGGTCCGGGAGCCCGTAGCAACGGCATGCGGTGAAGTGTTGGTCAGTGATTCAAACATGATGAATTTGAATTTTGGTTGAACGTTTTGCGATGGCTGACGGCAGCCATGCCACATACTATTGAGACAAGCGAGAGCGGGTGTTTGTTCGCGTTCGGACACAAAAAAAGCGGAGACGACGCTACGTTGCCGTGCCGTCTCCGCTCTTATCTTATCGGATACTTGTCACTTGTCCATCTTGTCGGCAAGTCCGTGGATCTTGTCGGCGAGATTCTCGAGAAGGTCACCGCCCTTGTCTACGATGTTCGAGGCTATGCCACGTGCCTTGTCGGCAAGGTCGCCGGCCTTTTCCTTTGCCTGGTTCAGAGCCGAGTCAGGATCTTCCTGCTGCTGCGCAATCTTCTCTTTCATAGTGCCGACGGCATCGCTGATTTTAGCCTGGGCGGCAGCTGCCGCGCCCGATGCTTTCTCCTTGAGTTTGTCGACGGCGTCGCCTGCATCGTCCTTGACTGCGGCAGCCTGTTCTTTGACTGCTACCTGTGCGGCTTCGGCCGATACCTTAGCCGCGGCCTTGGATACTTTCGCGGCAGTCTGTGCCGCTTTCTGATTTGTGTTCATAATTGAATAGTTTTGGTTATGAGAGTTATAGTAGTATGCTTGGTCCTATTGATTCAGCAACAGCCGGTTGCCGTCCTTGGTCAGGTAGGTGACCAGCATATAAGGCTCGATGGGAATCTGTATCTCGCCCTGCGCGTACGATGCCACTTCGTAGGGCTGGTAAGCGAATACTATCTCACCCGAGGCGGCGAGGTAGAAGTTGTCGTCGGCCGGGAGGGAGTTGATGTCGGTCAGTCCGATGACAGGCTCCATCTGCCGTGCGGTGTCACGCAGCTTCGCGGGGAGTGCCGCGAGTCCTTCGGGCGTAAACAGGTCGGCAAGCTCGATCTGCTTTCCGGTCTCGAGGTCATAGTTGAGATAGCGGGTGCCGTACATGCCGTGAGCCGCGTGGGGGAGGTATGTCGACGTCGTCACCGCATACGACAGTATCCTCGGTGTAAGGGTCTCGACACAGCCCTCGACTGCGAAGAAGCCGTCATAGCGGCTTACGAAATTGGCCGTGCGCGCCACAACGCTGTCAGGGAGAACTGTGTCGGTGACTTCGTAGCCGATCTCGCCTGCTATGCGCTGCATTGCATCGGTCATGATGGCGGAGTGGTCGGGGCCGGACGCACCGAAAGCAGCGCTGAGAATAGAATCCTGTATCGCGCCGACAGCCTTGCCGTAGACAACGGTAGGCATCAGTATGTCTGCCTCGCAGCCGAAGGTCAGGTCGCGCTCGGTCTCGAAGTCGGCGGCAGAGCCGGCCAGACGATAGGAGCGTGTCATCTCGACGCGATTGAACGCTATCGAGTTGGAGGCATACTTGTCGGCCTTGTTGCAGGCGGTGAAAGCGGCGACGGCCGCTGCTATTGCTATTATATAGGAATATTTCATCTTATATCTTATAATAAATGTGGTCTGTATCGGTTCGGTCGGTGCTGCGCCCGAACATACAAAATAAACACCCGGAGACGACAAAGGTTGCGTTCCCGGGCATTATAATATTGTAAAAAAAACTTATCTGAGTTTGAGTCGCTGCCCTACCTGAAGCTTAGAAGTGGTCTTGAGGCCGTTGAGTTTGCAGAGACGGGCCACGGTCGTGCCGTTGCGCGAGGCAATCTTGCTCAGCGAGTCACCCTTGCGCACGCGGTAGGTCGATGCACCGCGCGAGCCTGACGACGCCGTCTGGCGCACATAGGGCTTGACGGGATTGTCCTTCAGATACTGCTTGGCATACTCGCTGTTGGCTGACGGCGAGTAGTTACGGGCGTTCTGATAGGTATCCTTGTCGAAGGTATATGTGTCGGTGTGGGTAGTCTGGTTGGCGAAGTCGAAGATGGCGCTGGGGTTGATGGCATAGCCCATATAGCGGGTCTCGAAGTGGAGGTGAGGACCGGTCGAGCGGCCGGTGTTGCCGCCGAGGGCTATAGGGTCGCCGGCCTTGACATATGTGCCCGGCTCGACAAGGAATGCCGAGAGATGGCCGTAGACGGTCTCGAGGTCGTTGGTATGACGCACCACGACGTAGTTGCCGTAGCCACGGCGCTCGAAGTTGGTGATGCGCACACGGCCGTCGAAAGCTGCGCGTATGGTATCGCCGATATTCACCTTGAGGTCGACGCCCTTGTGCATGCGACGGAAGCGGCGACGGTAGCCGTAAGGCGATGTGATATATCCGGGGTGAGGCATCGAGAACTTCGACACGTCAATAGTTGCGCTCTGAGGCACAGCCACGCCGGCGTAGCAGTTCACGAGCTTGCTGTCCCAACCCTCGGTATATATGTCGAACTCGGGCTCTTCTTCTTCGTTGAAGAGCTCTTCGAGATACTTGGTGGTGTTTTCGACTGATATGCCGGCATTGCCCTGATTGGCGAGCAATGCTCCGTGCTGGGATGCGTGACGGTCGGGAAGCTGGTAGTTTTGAGCGGTTACGCCGAAGCTTATAAAAATTGCCGCGGCGGCCGCTGTCAGGGAAATTTTCATTTGCAAGGGGTGGAGAGAATACTTTTTAACGCTCGTCAGGTGCGTAGAGAGAAGTGAACGTGATGATATTGTAGTCGTAGATTTCTTCGGGTTTAAAGAATCGGTTGATTTCAATAAGTGCGTTCTCGGGCGAATCGGATGCGTGGACAATGTTTTCCTGTCCGCTCATGCCGAAGTCGCCGCGGATGGTGCCGGGAGCTGCTGCTCGACAGTTGGTCGCGCCTACAATCGAACGCACAACCGTTACGGCGTCCTTGCCTTTGAGTACCATAACGATGACAGGCGTTGCCATCATGGATCTCACGAGGTCGGGGGAGAAAGGACGGTCGACAAGATGTGCGTAGTGCTCACGGAGAATATCTTCGTTGAGCTGCATCATTTTGAGGCCGGT
>JAICZO010000397.1 GCA_029057255.1 Muribaculaceae bacterium
CCCGCGACCCCGACCTTGGCAAGGTCGTGCTCTACCAACTGAGCTATTTTCGCATGGTGTGTTTCTCAATTGCGGTGCAAAGTTACGACAAAAAATCGGATTTGCAAAATTTAAGTGAGAAAAATTATAAAAAAAATGTGAAAACGGCTCTGTGGGTCGTAGGGGAGGGGTGCTTACTGTGCGTAGAGGGGTACGCAATCCATCATGTAGCGGCGTAGTTCGCCCCAGGGGAAGTATATTGCGTCGTCGCCTTTCCGCATTTTGACGGGTTGCTCGTTGAGTTCGATGCGTACGTAGTAGTGGCCTGTGCGCTCTGATCTGAAGACTATCATCTGGAAGTTTGCGGCCATCGGCACGACGTCGAAGTCGCGCCAGTGCAGCCCTACGGTGTCGAAGTAGTTGGTCAGGTAGTGGCAGCCGGGTATGCGCAGGAGCGAGAGCAGGGGCATGAGGGTCTCTGCGTGGCCGAATCGTAGTACGGCTGTTGTCGTGGTGTTTTCGCCCGATATGAAGGCGTCGGTTGTCTCGATAAGGTTGAGCACAAGGTCGGAGGCAATCTCGGCGGGTATGGCCGACACTGTGGTGGCGGTGCGCTGCAGGTACTGCCGCATGTTGAAGCAGCTCCACAGGGCGTTTGCCTCGGGCGCGGTGAAGTAGTGTGACATCTGCGTTTTCATGCCCATGGCCTCGAGTCCGGCCACGACGTAGTACTCTGTTATGGCAAGGTTCTGCTCTTCGGCCCTGTCGGCGAAGGGGTAGCTGTCGCCGAGCACGCGCCGGATGGCTGTCACGGGGCATGCCGCGGCGAAGTATTCGTCGTATGTAGGCTGCGATGCTTTGCTTTTGCGGAAGTCGATATAGTCTTTGTCGAGGTCGAAGGGGCGCATCAGGGGTGAGTTGACGCGTCCTGTCGAAGTCCTGAATGTGAGGCGGTTGTTGAGGCGGTCGAGCTGGTGCGTGAAGGAGTACATGCTCATCATGGCGCGCGGCGAGTATGACGAAAGTGCTTCGACGGTGCCGCCTTTGCTGAAGACTTCGGTGTAGTTGTAGAACATGCGTGTGGCTATCTGTGCCTGCTCTGCCATGCCGAGGGAGTCGAGCGCTCCCCACCGTCCTTCGCTTGCGGCCATGACCGAGCGGTTGAGCGCGGTGAGGTCTTTGCCGAGCGGGGTGATGGTGCCGAGGGAGTCGGCCTTTGCGAGGGCTTTGGCCAGCAGCAGGCAGTTGGATGCCGATGCCGGGTAGCGTGCGCCGTGCCGGCCGACGTGGTTGATGAATACGGGCTTGAGGGAGTCGGGGTACTCAACGGTCTTTATTTCAGTGGGGTAGGGTGTGAGCGAGCCTTCGCACTGCCGCATGGTGTATTCGGTCGACATGGGGTTGGCGGCGTTTGCCGCGAAGGCTGACAGGCATAGGGCTATGGCGGTTATTCTCAGTTTCATAAGTGGAAGGGGTTGATATAATAAGAACGCGTTGAGCATCTGTCGGTTCGGTGCAAAGTTAGTATAATTTTGCTCGACTGCCAAAAATTTGCTAATTTTGCATTTTAAACGTACTATAGCTATAAGTAATGAAAGCATCAGTGATTTTACGCTTTGTGATATTGGGGCTCCTATGGCTCGGACTTGTCGGTTACATACTGGCACACACGCAGTTTACGCTGTATATCGCTTTTGTCATTGTAGCTTCGGCCATCATCATTTTCGTGCCGATGTATAAGAAATATTTAAAGAAATGAGCGACACGACACACACACATCCGGCCACACCGTTGCTGTCGACCATAAATAGTCCTGACGACCTGCGCCGTCTTCCTGTCGAGAAACTCCCTCAGGTATGCGCAGAGATACGTTCTTTCCTGATTGACAGCCTTTCGCACAATCCCGGACACTTCGCCTCGAGTATGGGCGCTGTCGAGCTTACGGTGGCGCTGCACTATGTGTTCAACACTCCCTACGACCGTCTGGTGTGGGATGTCGGGCACCAGGCCTACGGCCACAAGCTGCTCACCGGGCGTCGCGATGCTTTCAAAGGCAACCGCACTTTCGACGGCCTCAGCGGCTTCCCCAATCCTGACGAGAGCGGCTACGATACTTTTGCCGCCGGGCATGCGTCCAACTCTATATCGGCAGCCCTCGGCATGGCCATAGCGTCGCGGCTCAAGGGTGACTCGCCCCGCCGCAATGTCGTGGCAGTCATCGGTGACGCCTCGATAAGCGGCGGTCTCGCCTTCGAGGGACTCAACAACGCGGCCAATACGCCCAACAACCTGCTTATTGTCCTGAACGACAACGATATGTCGATAGACCGTCCGGTGGGCGCGCTGAACTCCAACCTCGCGCATCTCACCACGACAAGGCTCTACAACGATATCCGCTACAAGGTCTTCCGCGTTCTCAAGAAGCTCCGTCTTGTCTCCGAGAGCCGCCGCGGCGCTCTGCTGCGCTTCAACAACAGCCTCAAGTCGCTGCTGTCCAAGGAGCAGAATATCTTCGAGGGTCTGAATATCCGCTACTTCGGGTCGTTTGACGGCCACGACGTGTGCACGCTGGTGCGCATACTGACCGACATCCGCGACATGGACGGCCCCCGCATCCTGCACCTGCGCACCATCAAGGGCAAGGGCTATGCTCCCGCCGAGGCCGACCCCGCCTCGTGGCACGCTCCGGGCCGCTTCGATGCCGCCACCGGACGTCGCGCCGACGCCGAGCCGCGTCCCGGCAAGCCGCTGAAGTACCAGGATGTGTTCGGCAACACGCTCGTCGAGCTTGCCGAGAAGAATCCCGCTATCGTCGGCATCACCGCCGCCATGCTCTCTGGCACGTCGGTGGGCACGATGAAAGAGGCCATGCCCGACAGGGTCTTCGATGTGGGCATCTCCGAGGGTCACGCCGTGACCTTTGCCGGCGGCCTTGCCAAGGATGGCATGCGCCCCTTCGTGGCTATCTACTCGAGCTTCCTTCAGCGAGCCTACGACAACATCATACATGACGTGGCGCTGCATCATCTGCCTGTCACGTTCTGCATCGACCGCGCCGGTCTTGTCGGCGAGGACGGCGCCACCCACCACGGGGCCTATGACCTGGCGTACCTCCGCACGGTGCCCGGCATGACCATCGCGTCGGGCCGTGACGAGCACGCCCTGCGCAATCTGCTGTTCACTGCACAGAGCGCCGACCGCGGCCCCTTCGCCATCCGCTATCCCCGCGGTGGCGGCAAGCTCGTCGACTGGCACAACGACATGCACGAGCTGCCCATAGGCAAGGGCGAACAGCTTGCCGAGGGTACTGATGCGGCCGTCCTCACAATAGGACCGGTGGCGTCCGAGGCCGAGGCCGCAATAGCATCGGCTCGCGAGCGAGGCATCAGCGCCGCCCACTTCGACATGATATTCCTCAAGCCTATCGACGAGGACATCCTGCGCCGCGTGGCCGCTATGGACTGTCCGGTGATAACGGTCGAGGACGGCACTGTCAACGGCGGTCTCGGCGGAGCCGTGGCCGAGTGGTTTGCCGCCAACGGCTACGACCGTACTGTGACACGTCTCGGCATCCCCGACGGCTTCATCAAGCAGGGCACTCCCGCCCAGCTCCGTCGGCTCTGCGGCTTCGATGCCGAGGGCATACTCGAAGCCCTCGTCTCGACAACTTCCAAGAATACTGACCGATGAAGATTGTTATTGCCGGAGCCGGCGAAGTAGGCTCACACCTTGCAAAGCTGCTGTCGGCCGAGGAGCAGGACATCATGCTCATCGACTCCGACGCCGAGCGCCTTGCCGTTCTTGACGCCAACTATAACCTGATGACTTATGCCGGCGACCCGACTTCGTTCGCGACCCTCCGCGAGGCCGGTGCCGCCCGATGCGACCTTTTCATCGCCGTCACGCCATACGAGTCAAACAACATAGTGGCGTGCTCGATAGCGCGCAATCTCGGCGCCCGTAAGACTGTGGCGCGCATCGACTCATACGACTTCATGGACCCTGCCAACGCACAGATGGTGAAGCATATGGGCGTTGACCGCGTAATCTACCCCGAGTATCTTGCCGCGCAGGAAATCATAACGGCGCTCAAGCGCACGTGGGTGCGCAACTGGTTCGAGCTTCATGACGGTCAGATTATACTTGCCGGTGTCAAGCTGCGCTCCGGCGCTCCGCTCGCCGGCATGAAGCTGCGCGACTTCACATACACCAACCACCACTTCCACGTCTCCGCCATCAAGCGCAACCACGAGACCATCATCCCCCGCGGTGACCACAGCATGGAAGTGGGCGACATACTGTACTTCACCACCACGCGCGACCATATCGACGACCTGCTCGCGCTCACGGGCAAGACCGAGCACAAAATCAAGCGCGTGCTCATCATGGGCGGCACAAAGATTGCCATACGCCTTGTCAACAGCGCCCATGAGGAGTTCCGCTTCAAGATCATCGAGAGCGATCTCGAAGTGTGCCGCAAGCTGCCGCAGAAGTGCCCTGACTGCGAGATTATCCACGGCGACGCCCGCGACCTCGACCTGCTCAGCGACATAGGCGCGGCCGACATGGACGCCTTCGTGGCCCTCACGCCGAGCAGCGAGACCAATATCTTCACCTGTCTCACAGCCAAGGAGCTGGGCGCGAAGAAGACCATCGCCGATGTCGAGAACATACAGTTCATCTCGCAGGCCGAGAACCTGAATATAGGCACTGTCATCAACAAGAAGCTGCTCGCCTCGAGCACCATCTTCCAGCTGCTGCTCGACGCCGACTCGTCGACATCCAAGTTTCTCGCTCTGGCCGATGCCGAAGTCGGAGAAATCGAAGCCAGGGAAGGCTCCAAGATTACCCGCTCGGCGGTCAAGGATCTCAAGCTGCCGCATGAAGTGACCCTCGCCGGACTTATCCGCGACGGCAAGGGCATGCTCATCACGGGTATGACGCAGATTCTGCCCGGCGACCACGTGCTGGTCTTCTGCCTTGCGGGCGCCCTTCATAAAGTCGAACGTCTTTTCTCGTGACGCCATGTCGATACTGAAGATTGTCTCTCAGCACCTTGTGAACATGCGCATGCTTGTGCGCATCATGGGATGGCTTCTTATCATAGAGGCTGTTTTCCTTGTCTTCCCGGCGCTGACATGTGTCATCTACGGCGAGAGCGACTGGCTGCCTTTTGCGGCGACCTCGGCGCTGACACTCGTCTGCGGCCTCATCATGGCCCTGCGGTCGCGACCCACGAGCACACACATGGGCAAGCGCGACGGCTATCTGCTCACGGCTATGGTGTGGGTCGTCTTCTCGTTCTTCGGGCTGATACCCTTTCTGTTCTGCTCGCGTCCGCTGAGCTACAGCGACGCCTTCTTCGAGGCCATGTCGGGCTTCACGACGACGGGCGCCACGGTTCTCGACAGCGTCGGCGACATGAGTCATGGCGTGCACCTGTGGCGCGCCATGATGCAGTGGATAGGCGGCATGGGTATCATCCTGTTCACGCTTGCCGTCATACCGATGCTCAACCACTCCGGCGGCATGCAGATGTTCAACGCCGAAGTGACCGGCATCACACACGACAAAATCAGTCCGCGCATCAGCCAGACCGCCAAGAGCCTGTGGATGATATATCTGTTGCTCACCGTTGTGCTCGTGCTCCTGCTCTGGGCCGGGCCGATGAACTTCTTCGAGAGCATCTGCCATGCCTTCGGCACTATCTCGACCGGCGGCTACTCGTCGAGCAGCAACGGCATCACGGCGTGGCACGACTCGCTTTATATCAAGCTCGTGCTGACCCTGTTCATGTTTCTCGGCGGTGTCAACTTCGGCCTTATATTCAAGTGTATGAAAGGCAACTTCAAGGCACTCGGGTCGAATGACGTCTTCAAGACCTATGTCGGCGTCATCACTCTGATGGTGGTGATGTTCGGCATCTCGATAGCGTGGCGCGGCGAAGTCTCGGGCTGGCAGTCGGTGACGGTCGACCCGCTCTTCCAGGTTGTGTCGACCATTACGTCGACCGGCTTCACCATCGACAACTTCGAGGCGTGGGGTCCCTTCGTTCTCTCGCTCACATTCGTCATGATGTTCTTCGGCGCCTGTGCCGGCTCGACCTCGGGCGGCGCCAAGATCGACCGCATACTCTATCTCTTCAAGAACGCCGACAACGAGCTGTACCGCTGCATCTATCCCCACTCGATAATGTCGGTCAAGGTCAACGGCCGTGTCGTCAACCCCGAGCTTGTGTCGAAGGTTATAGCCTTCCTGTGCATCTACATGCTGCTTGTGGTGGCCGGAGGCATGGCGCTGTCGGCCTGCGGCGTGCCTATCGTGGACGCGTTCTTCTCATCCTTCTCCTGCATCTCCAACACAGGCCTGGGCGCCGGTATCACCGGTTACGGCAATTCGTACGACATCCTGCCCGACGTGGCCAAGTGGATTCTGTCGCTGCTGATGCTCACCGGCCGTCTCGAGATATTCACCATACTTGTATTGCTCACGCCGGCTTTCTGGCGCAGATGACATGGCAAAGCACAACGACATAGGACGATGGGGCGAGGATCTGGCCGCCGAGCGGCTCGGGGCTTTAGGCTTCACGGTGCTCGAGCGCAACTGGCGCATGGGGCATCTCGAAATCGACATTGTCGCCCGCAAGGACGATGTGCTCGTCGTGGCCGAAGTCAAGACGCGCTCCGACGGTTTTGTCGACCCCCTCGAGGCTGTCGACCGCCGCAAGATAATGGCTATGGTGCGTGCCGCCGAGGCATATACCAAGAGCAGCAACATAGCGCTCGACGTGCGCTTCGACCTCTTTGCCGTCACCGGCACGCCCGACGACTATGTGCTCGAGCATGTCCCCGACGCATTCTATCCTCCTCTGAGAACTTACAGATAACAAACTAAACTCCAACGATATGAATACTCAAATCTCCGAAAGGCTCGCTTCTTTCCGCCGTCTGCTCGACGAGCGTGGACTTGCCGCAGCAATCGTGCCCCAGGCCGATCCGCACCAGGGCGAATATCTCGCACCCCACTGGCATGTACGCCGCTGGCTGTCAGGTTTCACCGGTTCGGCCGGCGACCTGGTTGTCACCAAGACCGACGCCGCACTCTGGACCGACTCGCGCTACTTCCTCCAGGCTACCGAGCAGCTCGACGGAACCGGTATTAAGCTGATGAAAGACGGTCTGGCCGATACTCCCGCCATCGCCGAGTGGCTCTGCGCCAACCTTGTCAAGGGTGACACCGTAGGTCTCGACGGCATGCTGTTCAACGCCGCCGGTGTCGAGGCGCTGCGCCTCGAGTTTGCCGCCA
The DNA here is from genome assembly GCA_029057255.1 of Muribaculaceae bacterium. Classification (GTDB taxonomy): domain Bacteria; phylum Bacteroidota; class Bacteroidia; order Bacteroidales; family Muribaculaceae; genus CAG-873. The sequence continues at coordinate 7,285 of JAICZO010000397.1, forward strand.
AGGGCATCGGCCTTGTGACAGACTTCGATGTCATCGACCGCATATGGGAAGACCGTCCCGCGCTGCCCGACGGCAAGATTTTTGTCCACGACATCGCATACGCAGGCAAGAGTGCCGCCGACAAGATTGCCGAAGTGCTTGCCGAGGCTGCGACACGCGGCGCAAACGCTGCTTTCGTCGCCATGCTCGACGACATCGCATGGACTCTGAACATCCGCTGCAACGATGTGCGCCACACTCCCGTGGCAACATCCTTCCTCTACCTCTCGGCCGATGGCGGCAACGTGCTCTTCATCGACCCCGCCAAGCTCACCCCCGAGACAGAGGCGTATCTCGCATCGCAGGGTGTGGCCACACGTCCCTACGACAGCGTCAAGCAGTATCTTGCCGCCCTCCCCGAGGGTGAGAAGGTACGTGTCGATGCCGCACACACGGCAATGCAGCTGCTCGACATCCTCGGCCACCGCGCTGTCGACGGCGGCGCCTCGGCGTCGGCCCGCCTCAAGTCGGTCAAGAACGACACTCAGCTTGCCGGCGTGCGCAACGCCATGGTGCGCGACGGCGTGGCAATGGTGCGCTCGCTGATGGAAATAACAGGCCGCGTAGCCGACGGTACTCCCACCACCGAGCTTGATGTGGCCGCCATCCTCCGCAAGTACCGCGGTCAGGGCGACTACTACTTCGACGAGAGCTTCGGCACCATATGCGGCTACGGCCCTCACGGCGCCATCGTACACTATGAGGCCAACGAGGAGAGCAGCTCGACACTGCGCCCCGAGGGCCTGCTGCTGATTGACTCCGGCGCACAGTACTTCGACGGCACCACCGACATCACCCGCACCATAGCCCTTGGCGAGCCTACAGCCGAGGAGCGTACCGACTTCACACTTGTCATGAAGGGCCACATCGCTCTGGCACGTGCCATCTTCCCCGTCGGCACTCGCGGCGCACAGCTCGACGCCCTCGCACGCCAGTTCCTCTGGCAGCACGGCCTGAGCTACCTGCACGGCACCGGTCACGGCGTCGGCCACTTCCTGAGCGTGCACGAAGGCCCCCACAGCATACGCCTCAACTATGTCGACATGCCGCTCCTGCCCGGCTCCATCACCTCCAACGAGCCCGGTCTGTACCGCGAGAACATGCACGGCATCCGCTGCGAGAACCTTGTGCTCTGCCACGAGGCTATGAAGACAGAGTTCGGCGAGTTCCTCTCGTTCGAGACGCTCACGCTCTGCCCCTTCGACCGCTCGCTCTTCGACACCGCCATGATGACGGCCGACGAAATAGCATGGGTCGACACCTATCATGCCACAGTGCGCGAGCGTCTGCTGCCCGCACTGGCCACCGATGCCGAGCGTCAGTGGCTTGTGGCAGCCACCGAGCCTCTCAAGGCCTAACAATATGTCAAACAGTTAAAAGCAAGCAAATACAATGGCTTTAATAATACCCGTACGCGGCTTCACACCCAAGGTCGGCGATGATTGCTTCCTTGCCGAGAACGCCACTCTCATCGGCGACGTGACTATGGGCGACGGTTGCTCGGTGTGGTTCAACACCGTTCTCCGCGGCGATGTCAATACCATCACCATCGGCGACAGAGTGAACATCCAGGACGGTTCGGTGCTCCACACTCTGTACCAGAAGTCCACCATCGAGATCGGCAACGACGTATCTATAGGCCACAATGTGACCATCCACGGCGCCAAGATTCGCGATTTCGCGCTTATCGGCATGGGCTCCGTGGTGATGGACGACGCCGAAGTGGGCGAGGGTGCTATCGTGGCGGCAGGTGCCGTCGTCCTCTCGCGCACCAAGATAGGCCCCAACGAGCTGTGGGGCGGCGCTCCCGCAAAGTTCATCAAGCCTGTCGACCCCGAACAGGCTCGTGAAATAAACCAGAAAATAGCACGCAACTATCTCATGTACAGCAAGTGGTACACCGAATCATCTGAAGACGTTAAAGAATGAAAGTACTCAAATTCGGCGGAACATCGGTAGGCTCCGCTGCCCGTATAAAGCATGTAGCTGACCTGATATGCCGCGAGCGCCGCAATGTGGTGGTGCTCTCGGCCATGTCGGGAACCACTAATTCGCTCGTCGAGATTGCCGAGTATCTTTATAAGGGCAATGTGCCCGGCGCACAGGAAGTGCTCAACACTCTCGAGCGCAAGTACGAGTCGGTCGTCGACGAACTTATGTCGACCGATGACGGCCGCCGCAAGGCCTCGTCGGCCATCGACCGCGTCTTCGCCCTCCTGCGCTCCTTCCTCAGCGAGACCCTCTCGGAGGCCGGCGAGAAGGAGATACTGGCTCAGGGCGAGCTTATGTCGACGGCTCTGATGCAGTGCTTCCTCGAGGAGCGCGGCATGCGCTCGGTGCTCCTGCCGGCCCTCGACTACATGCGCACCCTCGAGAACGGAGAGCCTGACATGCAGCATATCTCCGTGCGCCTCAAGCGCATGCTCGACCTCGAGCCGGAGGCCGACCTGTTCATCACCCAGGGCTATATATGCCGCAACGACCACGGCGGCATCGACAACCTCAAGCGCGGCGGCAGCGACTACACGGCGTCGATTATAGGCGCGGTGCTCGACGTCGACGAGATACAGATATGGACCGACATCGACGGCATGCACAACAACGACCCGCGATTCGTCGACGGCACACGTCCCGTGGAGCGTCTTCACTTCGAGGAAGCTGCCGAGCTGGCATACTTCGGCGCCAAGATTCTGCACCCCTCGTGTGTGCTCCCGGCCAAGCTGCACAACATCCCCGTGCGCCTGCTCAATACCATGCAGCCCGAGGCCGCAGGTACGGTCATCTATAACTTCGCTCCTGACGGCAGCCTCAAGGCCGTCGCCGCCAAGGACAACATCACCGCTATCAAAATCAAGTCGGGCCGCATGCTGCTCGCCTACGGCTTCCTGCACAAGGTCTTCGAGACATTCGAGAAGCACCGCACAAGCATCGACATGATGGCAACGTCTGAAGTAGGCGTCAGCGTGAGCATCGACGATGACTCGCGTCTTGCCGCCATCGTCGACGACCTCAAGCACTTCGGCACCGTCATCGTCGACCGCAACATGGTCATCATCTGCGTCGTGGGCGACCTCGAGTGGCAGAGCTGCCACTTCCAGGCAAAGGTGCTCGACGCCCTCTCCGGCATCCCCGTGCGCATGATATCGTACGGCGGCAGCAACTATAACATCTCCGTGCTTGTCCGCAAGCAGGACAAAATCAAGGCGCTCAAGGCTTTGAGCGACAAATTGTTTTGAGAAAAACTAAGGTAGAAATATGATAACAGTCACCAACTTAGGTATCCAATTCGGTAAAAAACCTCTATTTCAGGATGTAAACCTCAAGTTTACACCCGGCAACTGCTACGGCATCATCGGCGCCAACGGCGCCGGCAAGTCGACTCTGATGCGCATGCTCAGCGGCCAGCTCGCTCCGACAACAGGAACGATAGCGCAGGGTCCCGGCGAGCGCATGAGCGTGCTTGAGCAGGACCACTTCAAATTCGACGACTGCACCGTGCTCGAGACTGTGCTCCGCGGCCACACCGTGCTGTGGGACATCATGCAGGAAAAGGACGCCCTCTATGCCAAGGCCGATTTCTCCGACGCCGACGGCATCCGTGCCTCCGAGCTTGAGGAGCGTTTCGCCGAGCTCGAGGGTTGGAACGCCGAGAGCGACGCCGCAGCGCTGCTGAGCGGCCTCGGCATCAAGGAAGACCGTCACGGCATGCTCATGCGCGACGTCTGCGCCAACGAGAAGGTGCGAGTGCTCCTTGCCAAGGCTCTCTTCGGCAACCCCGACAACCTGCTCCTCGACGAGCCCACCAACGACCTTGACCTCGACACCGTGGCATGGCTCGAGAACTATCTGTCCAACTTCGAGAACACCGTCCTCGTCGTGTCGCACGACCGTCACTTCCTCGACTCGGTCTGCACCCACACCCTCGACATCGACTATAACCGCCTCCAGCTCTTCGCCGGCAACTACTCCTTCTGGTACCACAGCTCGCAGCTCGCTCTCCGCCAGCAGCAGCAGGCCAACAAGAAGGCAGAGGAGAAGCGCCAGGAGCTGCTTGAGTTCATCCGCCGATTCAGCGCCAACGTGGCAAAGAGCAAGCAGACGACTTCGCGCAAGAAGATGCTCGAGAAGCTCAATATCGAGGAGATTCAGGCTTCGTCGCGCCGCTATCCCGGCATAATCTTCACTCCCCAGCGCGAAGTGGGCAACAAGCTTCTCGAAGTCAAGGGCCTGACAGCGAGTGTCGACGGCGAGATTCTCTTCAAGGACATCAACTTCCAGATCGAGAAGGGCGACAAGGTAGCTTTCCTCAGCCATGACCCCCGTGCAATGACAGCTCTCTTCGAAATCATCAACGGCAACCGCAAGGCCGACGAGGGCACATACGAGTGGGGACAGACAATCACAACGGCTTACCTCCCCCTCGACAACTCGGCCTTCTTCAACACTGACTATAACCTCGTCGACTGGCTCGCACAGTTCAGCGACGACTCCAGCGAAATCTATCTCAAGGGCTTCCTCGGCAAGATGCTGTTCTCGGGCGAGGATGTGCTCAAGAAAGCATCTGTCCTCTCCGGTGGCGAGAAGATGCGCTGCATGATAGCACGCATGATGCTCCGCGATGCCAACACTATGGTGCTCGACTCGCCCACCAACCACCTCGACCTCGAGTCGATTCAGGCCTTCAACAACACGCTGCAGACGTTCAAGGGCGTGATTCTGATGGCTTCGCACGACCATGAGTTCATTCAGACAGTCTGCAACCGCATCATCGAGCTGACTCCCGGCGGCATCATCGACAAGATGACCGAGTACGACGACTATATCACCGACCCGCGTGTTGCCGAGGCTCGTGAGAAACTCTACAGCAAGTAACAAATTACAGATATATAATAACTGACATATAACTATGGTAAAACACATCGTAATGTTCCGTCTCGCAGGTGAAGACGCCGAGCGTCAGGCTATGGCGGAACGCTTCAAGGCTGCCCTCGAGGCTCTCCCGGCAACTGTCGAAGGTCTGACATCAATCGAAGTCGGCCTCAACGACGGCCCCGCGGCCGGCAACTGGCATATCGTGCTCACTGCCGTATGCCCCGACTATGAAGCTCTCGAAGCATACTCGGCACACCCCGCGCATCTGGCATGTGTGGCCATCATCAAGCCTGCCATCGAGGCGCGCGCATGCGTTGACTATACCTTTTAAATATATACGATAATCAATGAAGACCCGACATCTTATTTCAGCGGCAGCTCTCGCACTGTGCTCTTGCGCGGCAAGTGCCTTCACTCCTACCGACGCTGCCGGATGGGAACTTATCTGGGCCGACGACTTCGACAAGGACGGTGCTCCCGACTCGACCTACTGGAACTTCGAGAACGGCTTCGTGCGCAACAACGAGCTGCAGTGGTACCAGCCCCAGAACGCTGTCTGCCGCGACGGCGTCCTCGTTATCGAGGCTCGTCAGGAGAAGGCTCCCAACCCTCTCTATTCCGAGACTGCCCGCCGCAACGACTGGCGCCGCTCGCGCCCCGAAATCGAGTGCACATCGGCATCAATCAACACCCGCGGAAAGTTTGACTTCCTCTACGGCCGCATGGAAGTGAGCGCCAAGATACCCACTCCCTCCGGCTCGTGGCCCGCGATATGGCTGCTCGGCAACGAACACCCCTGGCCCTCCAACGGCGAAATAGACATCATGGAGTACTACCGCATCGGCAACGTGCCCCACATCCTGGCCAACGCCGCATGGGGTGGCGACCGCCCCTACAATGCCGTATGGGACAGCGCCAAGATACCCTTCTCGCACTTCACGGAGAAAGATCCCGCATGGGCCGACAAGTTTCATCTCTGGACGATGGACTGGACGCCCGAGAGCATCAACATCTATCTCGACGGCGAACTCCTCAACAATATCGACCTGACAAAGACCGTCAACGGTCCTGCCGCTGCCGAAGGCTTCAATCCTTTCCGCCAGTCGCAGTACATCCTCCTCAACCTCGCCATCGCCGGCGACAACGGAGGCGACCCCGACTGGTCGCAGTTCCCCCTACGATACGAAGTGGACTACGTGAAGGTCTACAAACCAAAGAAATAACACAGCAACGGCGCCCCTGCGAGGGCGCCGTTTTTGATTGGCTGCATTTTTTTGAAAAAATTTTTCGGTATGGCGTAGGGGATTTTTCAGTGTTCACACTCTTATAGGCAGAACACACAAAAATCGGTATGAAAAATAAATTTATAGATTCAGTAGATTTCGTTGCCCGCCACTATCGCAAGGGCGCGTTCAGGCCTCGCTCTTACTTCTTCGGGAGTAGGACGGGCGGCCTGGCGCGCCGTTGGGGTGTGGCGGCCTCGATTGCAGGAGCGGCGCTCGTTGCCTCGGCGTGCTTCTACACCTTCGTGCTGCGCGACGCCTCGCCCGCCGTGCCCGCACCGGCTCCCGCTGACGTGGAGACGGCAGCTCCGGTCACCGCACAGACGCGTGTGCTGCGCATAGAGTTTGTTGACGCGCCTCTGGCTGATGTCGTGGCCGAGATAGAGAATGTGTACGGTGTCGAGGTCGGCGGTATACCTGCCGGAAAAGACTACCGCCTGACTCTCAGCTACGAAGGCACGGCAACCGACCTTGTCGAAACAATCAACGATCTACTCGGCACCTCCCTTACAGTAAAATTCAAGTAAACCAATCCTAATGAAAAGCCATCTGATAACTACAATCGCCGCTGTCGCCCTGTCGCTGTCTGTCGCGCAGGCCCAGCGTATCACACTCCATGCAGTGGGTCGGCCGGCCGAGAAGGTCTTCGCCGACATCATGAAGCAGAGCGGTAAGAACTTCGTCTATTCATCAGGACTGCTCGACGGGCTGAACGTCACTGTCAGCGCCGACGGCAAGCAGCTGCGCCAGGTCCTCGACGCTATGTTCGAGGGCACTGACATCGCCTATCGTGTTAAGGGCGAGAATATAATTCTCTACCGACGACCCGTGGCCGCACGCCGCAAGTACACCATCAGCGGTTTCGTGCGTGAGGCCGGCAGCGACGAGGCCATCGTCGGCGCTGTGGTGCGGTCGACGCAGGCCGGTGTCGCCGCCACTACCAACGCAATGGGTTTCTATTCGCTCACAGTCCCCGCCGGAGAGACCACTCTGACTGTCGACTATCCCGGCTTCCGCGATTATACGTCGGGCAAGCTTGCCGTCGAGGCTGACCTGAGCTATAACATCGGCCTGACTGTCAACTCCGAGATGCTCGACGAGCTTGTGGTGCACGGCAGCCGCAACCGCTATCTGGCAATGGAGTCGACGGCTGTCGGCAATCTCAATCTGTCGAACTCCGTCATCAAGGCCACGCCTGTAATCTTCGGCGAGAGCGACGTCATCAAGACGCTGCAGCTCGAGCCGGGCGTCTCGGCCGGCGTCGAGGGCATGACCGGCATGTATGTGCACGGCGGCGGCTCCGACGAGAACCTCTATATGCTCGACAATATCCCCTTGTATCAGGTCAACCACTTCGCCGGACTGTTCTCGGCATTCAACACCGAGGCGCTGCGCAATGTCGACTTCTACAAGTCGTCGTTCCCCGCCCGCTACGACGGCCGCCTGTCCTCGTTCATGGACGTGCACACCAAGGACGGCTCGATGGAGGCGCATCATGGCTCTGTCAAGCTGGGCCTCACCTCGGGCGCTTTCAATATCGACGGCCCGATATGGCGCGACCATACGTCCTACTCCTTCGCCATACGCCGCTCGTGGTTCGACCTGCTGACCATCCCGGTCTGCGCCATCGCCAACAGCGCCCTCTCAAACGAAAGCTACACCTTCGGCTATGCCTTCATGGATATCAACGCCAAGATCAGCCACCGCTTCTCGGACCGCTCGACGGCCTACGCCATGTTCTACTACGGCGACGACTATCTGCGCATAAGCCAGGACTTTGACACCGAGATAGTCACCGGAGACTATGAAAAGACAAAGAACAATCTCCGCTGGGGCAATATCGTGGGCTCGCTCGGATGGCGATATGTAATCTCGCCGAAGATGTTCGTCGAAGTGACTGGTGCCTACTCGCGCTATCAGTCGCGTCTGGTGCACCGGAGCGAGTACGGCTCGAAAGTCGACAGCAAGGTCATCTCCTTTACCGACGACCGTCTGCAGTCCGACAACCATATCGGCGACTGGATAGCCCGCGCCGACTTCGACTACACTCCGCACCCCTCGCACAAGGTCAACTTCGGCGTGTCGTATATCCGCCACAACTTCCTGCCTTCGCTCAGCAAGCGCCGCCTGCTCACCGAGTGCTTCGAGGCCTCGGCGTCGGACAACGCCCGCCACTACAAGGCCGACGAGTACGCGGCATATATAGGCGACGACTGGAAGCTGTCGGAAGCCGTACGCGTCAACGCCGGTGTGCACGGCTCGCTCTTCCACATCGAAGGCCGCACGCACAAGGCTCTGTCGCCCCGACTGTCGCTGCGCTGGACGCCCGCCCGCGACTGGGCTGTCAAGGCCTCATACTCGCGCACGGCACAGTACGTGCATCAGCTCGTACAAAGCTCGATATCGCTGCCGACCGACCAGTGGGTGCCCGTCACAGGCAGCCAGAAGCCTCAGACCGCCGACAAGGTGTCGGCCGGTGTCTACTACTCGCTCGACAACAAGTACACCTTCTCGGTGGAGGGATACTACAAGTGGATGCACAACCTGCTCGAGTACTGCGACGAGTACTACCTCATGCCTCCCAATGCCGCATGGGACTCCAAGATGACTGCCGGAAAGGGCACTGCCAAGGGTATCGACTTCAAGGTGGCAAAGGAGTTCGGAAAGGTCAGCGGACATATAAGCTACTCGCTGCTGTGGGCCGACCGTCAGTATGCCGGTCTCAACGGCGGCCGCAAGTTCCCCGCGCGCTTCGACAACCGCCACAAGATAAATGTGATGGTCAACTGGAAGATTAACGACAAGTGGGAGATGTCGGCATCGTGGACAGGCATGAGCGGCAACCGCTTCACCCTCGCTACACAGTGCTGGGACGACCCCGCGCTCGCTCCCTGGCACTACGACATGCTGCTCGGCACCGAGGTGAACAACTACCGCCTGCCCTTCTACCACCGTATGGACCTGTCGTTCCGTCGCAACACCCGCCGCGGCTACTGGACGTTCAGCGCCTACAACGCTTACTGCAACATGAACACCATTGCAGTCGACCGTGACTACTCCGACTCGTATGTCGTGGGCGACAATTATGAGTTCATATCCGATCCCGTATTCCGCAAAATACGTCTTATTCCTATCATTCCTTCAGTATCATACACATGGATTTTCTGACACGCATCATCATATCGGCGGCCGCTGCCGCCACACTGTCAAGCTGCTTCAGCGAGTTTGACCCCAAGATTGACAGCACTCCCGTGCTGTGCATGAACTCCAATATTGTCGAGGGCGAGCCTATATGGCTGCAGCTGACCCGCACATGGCGCTGGGACGAGGGCGACCCCGGTTCTACTCTCGACATCTCGGTCAACGATGCTACGGTCGACTTGTATGTCAACGGCGAGTTCAAGGAACGCCTGACCGCGGCCGTAAGGGAGCCGTCCGCCGAGTTTTACGACCCGACGAAAGGCCCCGAGAAGGGCTTTGAGGCTGAGTACATCCCGCAGCAGGACGACCACATACGCCTCGTAGCCACGAGCAAGGAGTACGGCGAGGCAACGGCCGAGACCGTTGTGCCCCGACAGGTCTCAATAAGCAAGGTGGACGTGACTCCGCTCAATGTCACCTACTGGAGTAACGAGGACGGTACGACTGCCGGTGCCATGTTTGATCTCGATATACAGATGCACTTCACCGACCCTGCCGAGAGCACCGACTACTATCTCTTCAGCTACGGCAGCGAGAACACCTTCAACGGATATATCTATGATGAGAACAACGTCCTTGTCGGCAGCTATGGCGAGTATATCGGCATCAATGCTTACAGCCTCGACCCTAACTATGAGCCTCTGTTCTCAGAGCATGTGTCGGTGCTTGAGTCGGTAGTGGCCTCGAACTCGGGCTACACCATCTTCTCAGACCGCCAGATCAGCGGCCGCTCCTACCC